>NZ_JBHYGG010000083.1:0-14825 GCF_051859125.1 Gemmata sp. | reverse complement strand
TGGTCTCGGGGGAGAGGTCGCGACGAGGCTCTGCGAGTCGCGGGTGAGGGGGCCGGTCTTCCCTCACCCAACGGCCCTGGCAGCGGTTTGATTGCGGTCTGACATTGGATTGCTCACCCCCCGAGGCGGTTGCACCATGACCCCGCGCCACTTCTGCCGCTCGTTCCTCCCCGCGGTCACCCGCCGCGACGCGCTCCGCACCGCCGCGAACGGGTTCGGGATGCTCGCGCTCGGCGGGTTGCTCGCCCGCGAGGGCCGCGCCGCCGAGGGGCCGCTTACGGTCAAGAAGCCGCACTTCGCGCCGCGGGCCAAGCGCGTCATCTTCCTCTTCATGCACGGCGGGCCGAGCCAGGTCGACACGTTCGACCCGAAGCCGCTGCTCGCCAAGTACGACGGGAAGCCGTTCCCCGGCCAGAAGCCGCGGGTCCAGTTCGCCGCCACCGGGAACCTGCTCAAGTCGCCGTGGGCGTTCAAGCCGGGCGGGCAGGCCGGCACGCAGGTGTCCGACCTGTTCCCCGAGGTCCGCAAGCTCGCCGACGACCTGAGCGTGGTCCGCTCGGTCCACGCCGACAACTCGGCCCACGGCGGGGCGCTGCTACAACTGCACACCGGGTCCGACACGTTCGTGCGGCCCAGCGTCGGGAGCTGGGTGAACTACGGGCTCGGCACCGAGAACCAGAACCTGCCGGGGTTCGTGACGGTCTGCCCGACGCTCGGGCACGGCGGGGTCGCCAACTGGAGCAGCGCGTTCCTCCCGGCCGCGTACCAGGGCACGCCGATCGGCCACTCGGGGATCAAGTGCAAGGACGCGAAGATCAACGACATCGCCGGCGACACGACCGCCGACCGGCAGCGGCTGCAACTCGACCTGCTCGACAAGATGAACCGCCGGCACCTCGCCGACGCCGGCCCGGACGCGGCGCTGGAGGGCCGCATCAACGCCTTCGAGCTGGCGTTCCGGATGCAGGCCGAGGCCCCGAAGGTCACCGACATCGGCACCGAAACCAGGGACACGCTCGACCTGTACGGCATCGGCGACAAGCTCCCGACCGACAACTTCGGCCGGCAGTGCCTGCTCGCCCGCCGGTTCGCCGAGGCCGGGGTGCGGTTCGTGCAGGTGTCGCACAGTTACAAGTGGGACCAGCACGGGGAGCTGCGGAAGGACCACGCGAAGAACGCGCTGGAGGTCGACAAGCCGATCGCCGGGCTGCTCACCGACCTGAAGCGCCGCGGGCTCCTGAAGGACACGCTGGTGTGGTGGGGCGGGGAGTTCGGCCGCACGCCGACCGCGCAGGGCGGCGACGGCCGCGACCACAACCCGCACGCCTTCAGCATGTGGCTCGCCGGGGGCGGGGTGAAGGGCGGGTTCGTGTACGGGGCGACCGACGAGTTCGGGTACTACGCCGCCGAGGACAAGGTCCACATGCACGACCTGCACGCCACGATCCTGGCGCTGCTCGGCCTCGACCACGAGAAGCTCACGTACCGGCACGCGGGCCGCGACTTCCGCCTCACCGACGTGAAGGGCCGCGTCGTCGAGGAGCTGTTCGCGTGACGCCGCGCCTGATTGATCTGTAGCCGGCCTCTGTGAGGCCGGCTACAGTTATGAATGAACCAAACTCAACGTGCGCGCGGCCCGCTGCGGCGGTCACTTCGCGGTGACGCGGGCGGCCTGTTCTTCCTTGAGTGCGCTGGTCAGGTGCGCGGCGGTCACCTCGACCCGGAACCGGGCGTCGCCCGCATGGGCCGCGTCCAGGTCGATCGTGTACGTGGCCGTCTCGCCGGGCCGCAGCTCCTCCAAAGGCGGGAACACCACCCGCCCGGTCCCCTCGATGCGGGCGGTGAGCGGGGCCGGCGCGCTCGCCGCACTCGCCACGGCCCCGGCGCCCCGCACGGGCCGCAACTCGGGCGGCGCGAACCCGGTCAGCTCGATGTTCCGGGCCGACACCGTCCCCTCGTTCTTCACCAGCACCTTGAACGCCGTGCGCTTGCCGACCTCGACGAGCCCCGGCGGCGCGACCAGGACCATCGACACCGCGGGGGTGCCGATGACCGCGACCACCGACTCGGCCGTGGCCGTGATCGGCTCGCCCGCGAGCTTCCCGCCGCCGCGGGTGTCGGCCACGCCCTGGAGTTGAAGCGTCGCGCGGTCGTTCAGCCGGTTCGCGGTCACCGGCACGCGGTACGCGCGCTGCTCGCCGCCCCGCAGCTCGCCCACCGCCCACTCGACCGTGTTCGCGCCGACCTTCGCGCCCTCGACCGGCTTCGCCCGCACCTCGGCCGGCAGCGTGGCCCGAACGACGACGTTCGAGAGCGTCGCGTCGCCGGTGTTCCGCACGGTGACGGTCCAGTCGAAGTCCTGGGTCAGGTACACGAGCCGCGGGCCGGCTGCGGCGACACTGAGTTCGGCCCGTTGCGCGTCGATGGAGAACGCCTCGCTGGCCGCGGTGAGCCCGTTGTCGGCGGTGGCGGTCGCCCGCACCCCGAACCGGCCGGCCTTCGTCGCCGTGATGGGGAAGTCGAGCGTCTTCGTCTGGCCCGGGGCGAGCGTGCCGGCCGCGAGTTCGACCGGGTTGGCCGGGGCGTCGTACCGGAGCCCGTCGTCGTACCGCGCCCACACGGTCACGTTCTCGGCCGTGACGCTCCCGCCGTTGGTGACCGCGACCTTGAGCGGCACCACCTCGCCCGCGACGGCGGCGGCCGGCCCCTCGACGCGCAGTTGCAGCTTGCCCTGCTCGACGCGCGTGGTCGCCTTGTTGCTCGCCGCCAGCCCGTCGGCGGTGGCGACCTCGGCGCTCACGCTCACCGGGCCGAGCCGCGCCGGCTTCACGTGAAGCATCACCTCCTGCTTGCCCTTGCCGCTGACCGGCGGGAGCTGGAACACCAGCGAGCCGTTCGCGTCCTGGCGGCTCGGCGGCGGGTCGCTGCGGTCGAGGGTCGCGCCGTCGGACAGGGTCACCTTCACCCGGGCGTCGCGGCTGTCGACCGCCCCCTCGTTGTCGAGCGTGACCGTCACCGGGAACGTGCCGCCGACGCCGGCCGTCGCGGGCGCGTTCACGCCCAGGTTGATCCGGGGCTCGGCCCACTCGACAATGGTCTCGCGGCGGCTCACGACGGTGCCGGGGCCGGTGCCGCTCTCGGGCGGCTTCACGATCTCGATGGCGACGCGGGTCTTGCCCGCCCTCGCGCTGGTCTCCACGAGCCGCACGGCCGCCTCGCCGTTGGCGTCGGTCGTCGCCTCGGTCTCGTTGGTGCCGCCGCCCGACGCGCTGACGCTCGTGCCCGGCGCGCCGCGGCTCACGAGCACCGCGGGCGGGCCCTCGAGCACCTTGTACCGGATGCGGTACCCGCTCGGGACGCCGTCGGCGCCGCCGGCGCTGACGGTCGTGGTGAGCGTGTGCTCGCCGCCGGACCGCACGACCGCGGGGGCCGGGAACGAGTACCGGCTGTCGCCCCAGGTGATCTTCACGACGACGCGGCCGTTGTCCCAGTTGAACACCTCGGGCGCGTACCCGGTGACGACCGTCTCGCCGGGCACGGCCGAGCTGACGACGCAGAACGTCTGCCCCGGGGCGACGATCACGTCGTCGCCCGGGTCGGTGTTCCCGCGGGTGATGGTCTTGGTGACGTAGTTCGTGTGGGTGACGGCGTACTTGTTGTCGACCTTGTACCCGCGGCCGGCGAACGTGCCGGACTCGTCGGCCTCGACGATGCTCCCCGGGCCGTCCACGATCCACTCGATCCGCCGCGACCGCCGGGGCTGGCCGTCCGCGTCGAGCACCGAGCCGATGAGGACGACCTGGGTGCCGAGCGGGGCGGTGATGGTCTGGTTCGGGGTGACCTCGAGCTTGCACGCCTTGGGGTCGAAGTTCTTGAAGTACCCGCTCCCGCCCGGCTTGGCGTGCGACTGCTCGATCCGCCCGCCGGTGAAGTAGTACGGGAAGTACCCGGGGTTGTGCGAGCACCCGGCGAGCGACAGCGCGAGGGCGGCGATCGCGAGGCAGGCGGTTCGTGATGTCATGCGGCGGCTCCTCGCGGGACGTACTCCCGAACGCGGGCCGATACGCCGGGCCGGTAAAAAGTGCAAGGCGGATCGAGTGTCCGGCGAGCAGGCGAGGCGAGCGGGGGGCGTGAGCCCCCCGAGTGCGGGAGTGGCGCGTTTCCGCGGGGGCTCACGCCCCCCACTCGCCCAGACCCACAGGTTCAGCCCGGGTCGGTTCGGCTGGACGGAACCGCGGCGAACCCACACAATGCGCGGGTCCGTTGAGCCGACGAACCGAGGAGAGGGAACGCAGTGAAGAAGAACGCCGGTGCGTGGATCAAGGGCCTGGCCAAGTACGGGATCGGCATCGGCCTGCTCGCGTACATCCTCCGCACCAACTGGGACCCGAAGGGCACCTCCCCCGGCATCAGCGGGCTGGTCCAGCAGACCCCCGACGCCCTCGCGTTCCTCGCGCTGGCGCTGATCGCAATTGCGTGCGTGTGCGTCCAGTTCTACCGCTGGTTCGTCCTCGTGCGGGCGCTCGACCTGCCGTTCACAGTCGGCGGCGCGTTCCGCCTCGGGCTCGTCGGCGCGTTCTACAACGCCTTCCTCCCCGGCTCGGTCGGCGGCGACCTCGTGAAGGCGTTCTTCATCGCCCGCGACACCCCCGGGCGGCGCGCGTCGGCCGTCGCGACGGTCATCGCCGACCGGCTCGTCGGCCTGTTCGGACTCATCTGGTTCTCGGCCGCGTTCGGCGGCGCGTACTGGCTCTCCGGCGACGCCCGCATCGCGGACAACGACTACATGCGGAAGATCGTGGTCGCGTGCGCCGGCCTCACGGCCGGTACGGTGATCGTCTGGATCGCGATGGGGTTCCTGCCGCGGAGCCGGGCCGACCGGTTCGCGGGCCGGCTCAAGCACGTCCCCAAGCTCGGGGCGACGCTCGCCGAGGCGTGGTACGCGGTGTGGACGTACCGGCAGCGGCCGAAGGTGATCTACCTGGCGGTGGCGATGACGGCGGCGGTCCACCTCGGGTTCGTGCTGATGTTCCACCTGGCGGTGCGGGTGTTCCCGGCCGTGGACCCGGCGACGCTGGCCGAACACTTCGTGGTCGCGCCGATCGGGTACATCGCGCAGGCGTTCTTCCCGGCCCCCGGCGGGCTGGGCGGCGGCGAGTTCATCTTCGGCTACCTGTACACGCTGCTGGGCCGGCCCGAAGCGACGGGCGTGGTCGGGCGGCTGACGATGCGGGTCGCGGAGTGGGGCATCGGTCTCGTCGGGCTGGTCGTGTTCCTGCGGATGAAGGCGCACCACGAACTGCCCGAAGAGGAGCCCGACGCGATCACCGCCAACGAGGTGCCGATGGGGCCGGCGGACCAGCCGGCCGCAGCAGCCCCCACCGGCGGCGCGGCCGGGTAGCCGGTCACTTCCGCTTGCCGAGGTCCTTGAGCTTGGCCCGGATCGCGTCCTGCTCCGCGGCCAGGTCCGCGACCTTCTTCTTGGCGGCGTCGGCGGCGGCCCGGGCCTCCTTCGCGGCGGCCTCGGCCTCCTCGACGATCCCGGGCTTGGTGAACCCCTTCCGGGCCGCGTCGCGGGCCTTCTCGACCGCCCTGTAGGCCTCGACCGCGGCCTGTTCGGCCTTCTTCTGCGCGTCCAGGGCCGCGTCGATCTCGGCGTCGAGCTTCTTGAACTTCGCCACCAACTCGGCGGACTGCGGGTCGAGTTGCGGGGCGGTCGGGGCCGGCGGGGGCGGGGCGAGCTTTTCGAGCTTCGCCTTGATCTCGGCGGCCGCGGCTTCCAGCTCCTTCACCTTGGCCTTGGCCTTCTCGGCGGCGGCCTGGGCCGCGGCCGCCTTCGCCTCGGCGGCCTCGATGGTGCCGGCCCGCACCCGGCCGAGCATCGCGACCCGCTTGATCTCGGCGAGCGCCGCAGCGGCCTCCTTCGCCTCCTCGTCCGCCTTCTTCGACGCCTCGGTCGCCTTCGGGATCTCGGCCGCGATCGCGTCGAGCTTGGCCTTCAACTCGGCGATCACCTTCGGATCGGCCTGCGCCGCGGCGGGCGATTGAGCGGTGGCAATCAGGGCGAGGGCCGCGGTCGCGATGAGCAGTCGGTTCATGTGTGACACCTGGGAGTCTCGGGCGGAGATTCCGTTCTACCCCGGTCGCGGAGCGCGAGGAAGCGCCGCCCTCCACGTTGTTACGCGGCGGGATATGCTTCCCCCATCGCGTCTCCTCCCCCGTCGGCGTTCCACGAGCCCCACCAATGCGCGCCATCCAGCTTGAGAAGCCCCAGCAGTTCCGCGTGATCGACGTGCCCGAGCCCCCGGCCCCCGGCCCCGGCGACGCGGTCGTGAAGATCCACCGCGTCGGCATCTGCGGCACCGACCTGTCGGGCTACCTCGGGAAGATGCCGTTCTTCAGCTACCCCCGCATCCCGGGGCACGAGCTGGGGGTGGAAGTGGTCGCGGTCGGCCCGGACGTGACGAGCGTGAAGGTCGGCGACCGGGCGGCCATCGAGCCGTACATCAACTGCCAGACGTGCTACTCCTGCACCCGCGGGCACACGAACTGTTGCGAGAACCACAAGACGCTCGGCGTCCACATCGACGGCGGCCTGCAACCGCTGTTCACGATCCCCGCCCGTAAGCTGCACGTCTCGAAGACGCTCACGTACGACCAACTCGCGCTGGTCGAGACGCTCGGCATCGGTCTGCACGCGGTGAATCGCGCCAACCCGCGGGCCGACGAGACGGTACTCGTCATCGGGGCCGGGCCGATCGGCCTGAGCGTGATCGAGTTCGCCAAGCTCACCGGCGCGCGGGTCGTCGTCATGGACATCAACGAGCAGCGACTGCGGTTCGTGCGCGAGAAGATGGGCGTCGCCGACACGATCCAGGCGAAGGGGTTCGACGAGGACGTGAAGACGTTCACCGAGTTGACCGGCGGGAAGCTCGGGAACGTGGTGGTGGACGCGACCGGCAACGCGAAGAGCATGATGGCCGCGTACAACTTCGTCGGGTTCACCGGCCGGCTCGTGTGGGTCGGCATCACGCAGGACCCGCTGACGGTGACGCAGCCGCTCATGCACCGCCGCGAGATCTCGTTCCTGGCGAGCCGCAACGCGGTGAGCCCCGAGTTCACGCGGATCGTGCGGCTGATCGAGGGCGGGGTGATCGACACCCGCCCGTGGATCACGCACTCGGTCCCGTTCGACGCGATGATCGGCGAGTTCCCGAAGTGGCTCAAGCCCGAGACCGGCGTGGTCAAGGCGATCGTGGAGCTGAACTGAGGCCGGGTCCGGTCGCCCGAAGTGTCTGGTCCGAGCCCGAGCGCCGAGCGAGGGACAACGCCAACCCTCGCTCGGCGCTCGGGCTCGGACCACCTCCGCTACGGTGTCGGCGGTGACGTGACGGCGCCGGGAACCGCGGGCACACCGTTCCCAACGGTGTGCCCCCCCTCAGGCCGGTTGATGACATTCCGGCGGATCGTCGCCCCCTCGCGCTTCTCGATTTTCCGGACGATGGCGTCCGTGAGCTTGGGCTTCGTGCTCTCCTTGCCGGTCGGGGTGAAGTTCAACGCCGCCGCAACCACCTTCAAACCGGCCGCGGTCAAAATACCCAACTGACTCTTGAGGGCGACGAGGTCGCTCTCATCGATGCCCTGGGCCGCGTGCTCGTAGAGTCGCTTGGCTTCCGCCGCGACCGTCCCCGGGTCGGCCGGCGGCGCCTTGGGAGCGGCCGGTTGCTTCGTCCGGCCCCCCTTCGGCGCCACCTCGCCCGTCTCACTCAACCGCTCGAGCAGCTTGGTAAACCCGGTGAGGGTCTGGTCCTTGAACTTTTCGAGCCCGTCGGCGAACGCCCTCAGTTCATTGGCGGAGGTCTTCGCGCCGGCCGACTCCACGAGCCGCCCCAGCTCATTCAGCGTCTGCTGGAACTCGGAGACTTTCACAGCGACACCTCACTGGTGATCTTGGCGGCGGGGGGCCGAGCAAACGTCGGGAACCCGTCCTCGACCTCTTGCGCCAGCGCGGCGAACGTCTTGAAGAACTCGTCGTCTGGTCCGAGCGTGCGGCGCTCGTCCTCGCAGTCGCGGATCGCCGTCGCCTGCCGGATGAACGACTCGAAGACGTGGACCTTCTCGCCCCACGCGTCTCGACACTGTCCGCGAAGTTCGTCGAGCCGGTTACTCTCGTCGGCGGTCAACTCCGCGCCGCGGGTGCGGTTGGCGAACACGCCGAGCACCTTCAGGTCCGGGTTGATGGCCTCGCGGATCTCTTTGAGCCGTTCCAGCAGGACGGGAACCCGGGCCGTTGACTGCCCGCTGGGCATGACCGGCACCATGACGTAGTCGCTGGCCGCCAGGGCGTTCGAGCACGACACGTTCAGGAGCGGCGGGCAGTCGATCAAAACGACATCAAACCGGTTGGTCACCCGTGCGAGTTGCAGTTCCTTGCGAAGGAGGAACCGCGGGTCACGCGTGGAGTCCTTGAGGAACCACCGCACCGTCAGGTTCATCTCGGCGTAAGACTGCGCGTCCGTCGTCGGGACGAGCTGACACTTGGTCGGGAACCCGGGCAGTTGGTGAACGTAATCCATCAAGTTCGGGAACTCGGCGTCGAACGACGCTTCCAGGAAGTTCCCGACGAGGCGGTTCTCCTTGTACAGCCGCTCTTGCTCCTTCTCGTCCAAGAACATGCCGGTGAGCGACCCTTGGAGGTCGAGGTCGATGAGCAGCACACGGTAGCCCCGGTGGGCCAGTGCCGACGCCAGGTTCGCCGTGACCGTCGTCTTTCCGACGCCGCCCTTCAGGTTGAGCATCGAGATGATCGGCATCCGCCGCACGTCGGGATCGAGCGGCCTGAACTCGACTTTTTTGGCCGCCAGTACCGGGTCGGTCCAGATGGCTCCGTCCCGCTGGACCGCTTTCTTGATCTTGTTCTGTTCTGCTTTCAGTTCGCCTTGGACTTCGTCGCGCTCGGCCGCGATTGTTGCGCACCGCTCCTTCAGGGCGTCCCGCTCCCCCGTGAGGCCGTGGATCACGGCCCTGTAGCCGTCGCACTCCTCCTGCACGAAGATCAGTTGGGTCGTCAGCGAGCCGACCTGCTTCTCGGCCTGAGACAACTTGCCCTTCACGCCGTCGTACTCAGCCAGTTTCGTGCGGACCACGTCCAGGTCGCCCAGGTCCTTGATCCCGTCACGCGTCTCGCGAAGCTCCCGCTCGGTCTCGCGGAGCTTGGCCCGAAGGGAACTCGTCAGCGATCGGTAGGCGATGCCACACAGCGCGACCATGGCCCCGACCGTTGCCGCCACCGTAGATCCAACGACCCCGATAATTTCTTTGTCCGTCCAGGTTGGTTCGACTGCGAAAAGTGTCAGGCCGGCTGCGAGGGGCGTACTCACCATGATGGATCGTCCGGTTATTGCGATTGCACCAAACCGGAGATGAGAATAGCAGGGGCCATTCAAAACGCAAATGAAATGTTGAATAACAATGTATCGGGGTGAGCGTCTCCAATGTTGGCGGAATCGTGATCGAGCACGACCCGGCCGGCTGACGCCGGCGATTCGACCATGCCCGTCGAACCGCCGGCGTCAGCCGGCCGGTTCACTGCCAACGATAGTGCCCACCCCGGACACGGCGTTATGGTTCCGGATGGCGGATGATCTTCTCCAAGTTCATTAGCTTTGTCACCAGACACCACAAGGCCTTATATCAGGAGAGGTTGCGTTGCCAGAATCAATCTAACGATCTTTCTTACGGACATATTAAATGATTCCGGAGGAGGGGTGTGACGGTCACCCGGAATCAAGTGCGCACAACGTTGTACCACACGGCCGTGCGTCAAATCAGCCGCCACTCGGCAGGCCCTGGCGGGGCGGGGGGCTGGTCGTTGTCGTCGCCCGAGAGGGTGCGGACGTCCTCGACGTGCCACAGCCGGAACCCGCCACGGAACGCCGTCAGGTTGTTGCTCAGCCGCGCCCCGCCGGGCGGGTTCTTGACCCGCTTCGCGTTGCCGCCGCCGAGTACCACGTAGTCCGCCAGCGTTGCCGACATGAGCGCCGGCACCACCTCGGCGATCACCGCCCGCCACTTCTTCTTGCCAAGCCGCTCCAGCCCGGCCCGGCCCAGCGTGTCGCCCAGGAGCCGCTTGCCGCGGAGCAACCGGCCGAGTTCGAGTGGCACCAATACGTTCTCGGCGATCAGCGCCGAGCCGAGGCCGGTGCCGAGGCCGAGGAACAGCATCCGCCCGCCGTCGTAGCTGCCCAGCGCCTGCATCACCGCGTCGTTGACGATGCGGACCGGGCGGTCGAACGCGGCAGCGAAGTTGAACCCGACCCACCCCGGCCCGAGGTTCCCCGGCTCGGACCGCGGCCCGTGGTCGCCGACCTGGCCGGGGTAGCCAATCGACACCGCCTCGTAGCCCCAGTCGGCCGCCATCTCGCGGACCTGTCCCACCATCTCCTGCGGCGTCATGGCCGGCCCGCTGGCGCGGCGCCGCGGCTCCGCCTGGCCGGTCGCGAGCACCTTCAGGCCCGTCCCGCCGACGTCGATGGCGAGAATGGTCTTCGGGGGCTCGGGCTTTTCGGGCGGCGGGTCGAGGTTCGTCATGGGCTTCTGGGGAGAGGTATTTGTTCTGGGCCGGCCGCTGGCCGGCCCCCAAGGAGCAGTCATACCGAACCGTGGTGATTCATATCCGTTCTGTAGCCGGCCTCTGTGAGGCCGGGCCTGGTGGACTCGCACACGCCCGGCCTCACAGAGGCCGGCTACAGTGAGCAATCAGCAAGATTCGGTATCAGTCGATGATGCCGCTCGGGGCGTCGGCGGGGAGGGTGTACCGCGAGACCACGGCGGCCCGGACGGCGGCCCGCGACTCGGCCGGGTCCGCGTCGCCGGCCTCGATGCCCTCCAGTTCGTCGGCCAGTTCCGGGTCCTTGATCTGGGTCCGCGCCCACTTCGAGTAGTCGCCGGCGGTGCGGTGGAACTCCCAGGTGTCGTCGTCCACCCCGTCGGCCATCTGGAGGAACAGGAACAGGTTCGACGCCTTCAGGTTCAGCTTTCCTTCGGGGCCGCGGAAGTAGAAGCTCCGCTCCGCCCCCAGGTTCCCCTCGGCGTACTTCCGCGAGTGCCGCTTGCGCTCGGTCCGGGGCCGGTGGGTGTGGACCACCACGGCGGTCGGCTCGCCCCGGTGCCACACCATCGCGTCGCCGGCCGGGAGCTTGTCCCCCTCGACCGCCGGGCACTTCGGCCGCTTCTCGCCGGTCGCCTTGCAGAACTGGGCGACGGTGTCGGCCGGCCGCCCGCCGATGACGAGCAGGTGCTCCACGTTCGCGAGTACGGCCGGCTCCATCGTCCCGGCGTGGACGGTGATGAACAGGATACCGCGGTCGGGCAGGAGCGGGGCCAGCGCGGCCGACTCCGGGCCGTCCGGGAGCATGTGGTGGGCCTCGTCGATCACCAGCCAGTGCGGGCGGCCGGTGCGGGCCTTCTCCTCCAGGATCGCCGGGAGCAGTTGCGTGAAGTGCTTGGGCCGGTCGGCGAGCGGCACCCCGAGCAGGTTCACGACGATGGACCGGCGGGCGTCCTTGAGCGCGTCGGTCACGTCGCCGGACTGCGGGGCGTGGGCCGGGGTGCCGACCTGCGTGGCGAAGTCGAGCGTGGTGTAGTCGCCCTCCGGGTCGATCACCAGCGACTGGTAGCCGGCGTCGGCGAGCCGCTCCAGGATCGCGGTCGTGAGGGTGGACTTCCCGCTCCCGCTCGTGCCCGAGACGAGCACCCCGGGGCCGGCCGGGTCGAGCTTCAGCTCGGTCTGGTCGTCGGCCTCGCCGATCGCGAGCCGGTGCCGGGCGAGCGTCTTCAGGTCCGAGAGGTCGTTGGCGATGAGCTGGTCGATCAGTTCGGCGACGCCCGCCCCGCGCTTGCCGTTCATCACGATGTCGGCCGTGTCCTTGACCGCGGGGAGCGCGTTGGCGACCGCCGCCGAGCACTCGCACACCCGCATGAAGGCGTGGTCGTTCTCCGCGTCGCCGACCCCGACGGTGTTGTGCGGGGACAGCCCGAACTCGGCCAGCGCCGCCGCCAGGCCCGTCGCCTTGTTCACCCCCGACGGGAGAACCATCACCGAGCCCTTGTTGAAGATCACCTGGAGTTCGAGCCCCATCTCCCGGATGACGTTCAGCGTCTCGACGTGGTGCGGCTCGACGGTGGCGACGATGACGTGGCCGGCGGACACGGGCACCTTCCGCGCCCGCAGCGTCTCGGCGAACTTCGGCGGCGGCGGCTCGGCGAGGACGCGGGTCTCCTTCGACTGCGGGTTGTACAGCACCGCCCCGTTCTCGACGACCGCGAGGTCGAACAGGTCGAGCCGCGGGCACACGGTCTTCAGCTCGGGCAACTCGCGGCCCGTGACCATGATGAGCTTGCGGCCGGACTTCTTGGAGCGTTCCAGCGCCGCGACCGTCGCGTCGTCGACGACCCCGTCGTGGGCGATGGTGCCGTCGTAGTCGGTGGCGATGGCGTGGAACCGCATGGAGGCACTCCGGGATCGTGTCGGGAGAGTCGGTAAGCAACCGGCGTGCCGCAGCCACAAGAGGAAGCGATGGGACGCGGAGGACGCGGAGGAAAGTCAGGATTGAGACCCGATCAGCCAGATTCCGTTCGCCCGATCCTCTTCGATCCGGTCTTCATCCGCGTCATCCGCGTCCCATCACTTCGGTCTGAAACCCCGGCCCCCGGACTGTGGTATTATGCGCACCACCCCACCGGAACGGCCGTCATGCTGGCCCGCAACCTGCTCCTCGTCGCGGTCGTTGTCGTCGCCGTTGGCGGCCTCCGGGCCAGCCTGTTCCCGCAGAACGACAAGGAGCGGCGGCTCCCGTTCGACCCCGGCCAGACGACCCACGACGACTTCCGCACCGTCGTGGCGAAGGTCGATGCGTCGTTCCGCGCCGACTGGGCCGCCCGCGGCCTGACCCCGGCCCCGAGGGCCCCCGATCTGGCCGTCGCCCGGCGACTGTCGCTCGCGATGACCGGCAGCGTGCCGTCGCTCGAAGAGGTCCGGCAGTTCGAGTGGCAGCCCGAGGGCGAGCGGGTCGATAGCTGGGCCAACCACCTGCTCCGCGACCGCCGGTTCTCCGACTACTTCGCAGACCGCATGGCCCGCGCCTACGTCGGCACCGAGGAGGGCCCGCTCGTGGTCTACCGCAAGCGGCGGTTCGCGGCGTGGCTCAGCGACCAGTTCCACCGCAACGCGCCCTACGGCGAGACCGTGCGGCAGATGATCGCGGCGAAGGGGCTGAACACCGACCAGCCGGCCGTGAACTTCATCGCGGCGGGCTACGACGAGGGGAAGGAGAAGCCCGACCCCGAGAAGCTCGCGATCCGCGTCGCCCGTGCGTTTCTGGGGCTGCGGATCGACTGCGCCCAGTGCCACGACTTCAAGAACCCCGCCGACTACGAGCAGGTGATCTGGAAGCAGACCGACTTCCAGTCGCTCGCGGCGTTCTTCGGTCAGACGCGCCACATCGTCACGCACATCTCGGACGGCGAGGGCGAGTACCAGTTCGAGGACCGCGTCAACGGCGGCACGCACGAGATCGGCGTTGCGGTGCCGCTCCTGCCCGACCTACTCCCGGCCGAGGGGACGCGCCGGGAGCGGCTCGCCAACTGGGTGACAGATCCGAAGAACACGCACTTCGCCCGAGCGACCGTGAACCGCGTCTGGGCGATGATGTTCGGCCGCCCGCTGCTCAAGCGGATCGAATCTCCCACCCCCGACGAGCGCGGCCCCGAGGCGCTCGACATCCTCGCCGCCGACTTCGCCGCCCACAACCACGACCTGCACCGGTTGATCCTGCTGATCGCCTCGACCGATGTGTTCCGGCTCGACAGCCGCGCGCCGTTCGAGTTGACCGACGAGCACGACGAGAAGTGGGCGGCGTTCCCGATGTCGCGGCTGCGGCCCGAGCAGATCATCGGGAGCGTGATCCAGGCGTCGTCGGTGCGGACCATCGACCAGAACTCGCAGGTGTTCGTGCGGGTCACGCGGTTGTTCAACGAGAAGGACTTCGTGACCCGCTACGGCGACTCGGACGACGACGACTTCGCGAAGGCGCACGGCACGATCCCGCAGCGGCTCCTGATGATGAACGGCGACCTCGTGGACGGCAAGGCGCGGAGCGAACTGCTGAACGCCTCGACGCAGATCGCGATGTTCGCCCCGACCGACGCGGCCGCGGTCGAGACGGCGTACCTGTGCGTGCTGTCGCGCAAGCCGACCGACGCCGAGGCGCGGCACTTCGAAACCCGCCTCACCGGCACGACGGGCGACGACCGACGCAACCGCCTCGCCGACCTGTACTGGACGCTGTTCAACAGCACTGAGATGAGCTTCAACCACTGACGCCCGCCCCCGCTCGCACCTTGCACCTGATGCCCAATCCGCGATGATGGGGCGACCCCGAGGGTGTGCGATGACCGAAGCAGAGTGGCTTGCGAACAAAGAACCGCCGGAAATGCTGGAGTTCCTCGATGGCTCCGCAAGCCAACGGAAGCTCCGACTGTTTGCTTGTGCGTGCTGCCGGCAAATTATCTCAATACTTAGTGTGCGGGGAATCTCTTCGCTTGAAGTGGCTGAACGCTTTGCGGATCAACAGGTCTCCAGTGCTGATTGCTTTGCGGCTCATAACGCCACACATCAAGAGTACGAAGCGTCACCGACTCCAGTGGAAGTAAGCAAACCTGTCCTTGCCGTCGCCTGGGCAGCAATCGTGTCGCGTGACGGTTACCCATCTAAGCTCGACTGATGCCGATTCTGTGGCAGTCATGCGGCGGGTGCGAGCGTGGTG
>NZ_JBHYGG010000082.1:0-14868 GCF_051859125.1 Gemmata sp. | reverse complement strand
GTTCCGGCGAGCGGGGGGCGTGAGCCCCCCGAGTGATTGCGAACGACCCGGACACGGGGGGCGCACGCCCCCCGCACGCCAGGGTCAGCCGTCCTTGTTGCCGCCGGGGGCCGCGCCACCGCCGCCGGGGCCGCCGGGGGGGAGGCCGCCCGGGGGACCGCCGCCCGGTGCGGCGCCCGGGGGCCGCTTGCCCTTCTTGGTCGGGGCCGGGGCGTCGCCGCCCTTGGCGTCGGCGTCCTTGGCGTCGCCGCCGCCCTTCTGGTCGCCGCCGCCGTCGCGGGTCTTGGACTTCGAGTCGCCGAGGAGCACCTTCGGGTTCACGGCGATCTCGTCGCCCTCGTTGAGCCCGGACCGGACCTCCACCATCCGCTCGTTGTACAGGCCCAGGGTGACCGGCCGCCGCTCGTACCCGCCGTCGGCCGTCTTGACGAACACCTCGCGGGTCGCGCCCATCTCGGTGCCGCCGAGGACGGCCTGGATCGGGACCGTCAGCACGGGGGTCTTCACCGCCTCCACGTTGATCGTCACCTCGGCCGTCATGTCCGGCTTGAGCAACTCGCCCTCGCGGGCGATCACCTGCCGGAGCGGGATCACCTTGCCGTCCGGCCCGAGTTCGCCGTCGATGCGGACCAGGGTCTGGTACAGCTTGACGTCGGACATGAACATGTCGGCCTGGCTGGCGACCGCGGCGACGGTGCGGACGTGCCCGACGAACTGCTTGGTCGGGATCGAGTCGAGGCGGACCGTGGCCCGCTGGCCGTCGGACACCTTCTCGTACTCGACGTCGCGGCCCCGGTCCCCGCCCTCGCGCCGGGCGCTCTCGCGGAGCGCCTCGCGGACCTTCTCGGTCACCTCCGGGCGGCCCGCCACCAGCCGCCCGTACGGGTCGGTGGTGAACAGCATGGCGGCCTGGGCGAACTCGACGATCTTGGTCGGGACCCGGACGTCGCCGCGGATCCGGGCGACCATCGCCTCGTGGACCTTGGTGTTCACCTGCATCCGCGACAGGTTCGGGATCCGGAGCATCTTCTGCCCCTCCTTCACCTGCGCCCCCTGCTCGATCATCCCCTGCGACGACGAGCTGCCGAACCGGTTCGACTCGGGCTTGAAGTACACGACCATCGAGCCCTCCTCGATGTCGTCCGGGGCGTAGATCTTGCACTCCCGCCGCTGGTTCTGAATGTCGTCGAGCTTGTCCTGCTCCTGCGAGAAGATGGACGTCTTGGTCTGCATCTCGATGCGGAACTGGATCTCGGTTGCGTCGGCCTCGAGCCGCGCCTTCTCGAGGTCCCGGCGGGCGTTGTCCCGCTTGCTGGTCAGGTCGGTGACCCGCTGCCGGCGGTCGTGCGAGATGAGGAGCGACTTCTTGGCCGTCTTGCTGCGGAGGTCCTCGATCGAGCTGTCGAGGCGGGACTTCTCGGCCTGGGCCTGGGCCGAACTCATGTAGCTGAGCTTGACCATCCGCTCGGCCCACGCGGCCCGCTCGCGGTTCTGCTCGACGGTGGACTGGGCCAGCGAGATCTGGCCCGAGAGGTCGTCGAGCTCCTGGCGGTACGACCCGCCCTCGGCGAGCGACGCGGGGACCCCGGCGGCGGCCGCCAGCGCGAGCAGGGCCGGGTCCTGGGCGAACCCGGTGAGCTTGTCGAGTTCGATCTCGGCCAGCGACAGGGTCGTCTGCGCCAGGGCGATCGCGCTCTCGTTCTTCTTGATCTGGATCTCGTAGTCCTTCTCGGCCTTCACCTTGGCGGCCGAGGCCGTCTGGAACACGATCCGCTGGGCCTCCTCCTGGTCCTTCAGGGCCGAGTCGTCGAGGACCATGAGCAGCTGCCCCGGCTTGACCCGGGTGCCGTCGTCGATGACCTCCTTGATGGTCGTCGCGAACCCCTTCGACCCGGCCCGGACCTTGCACACCATCTCGCGGCTGTCGGCGCTCTCGAGCGTGCCCTTCTCGATGACGGTGACCCGCAGCTCTTCCTTCTTGACCGTGTGGAGGATCACGTCGGGCCGCTGGACGGTCCGCTGGCCGAGGACGGCGCTGGTGACCACGCTCTTGTTGAAGAAGAAGTACGAGCCGGCGTCGGCCGCGAGGAACGCGGCGCCGGCGGCGGCCGCCACGAGCCCCCTGGCCCGGCCGGACCGCTTCGCGGCGGCGCCCGGCAGGGCGCGGGGCAGCCCGGGCCTACTTCCGGTCGGCTGGGCCAGCGGGCCGGGGAGCGGGGAGCCGCTCGGGAGGTTGCCCGCCAGCGGGTCCTCGATCTGGTTCGGTGCCTTGCTCATTGATCCACACCCCGCGTTCGTCGAGTTGCATTAACTCTAGGTCGAGGTACAAGTTCATGCGGGCGGTCAGGTAGTTCACCCACAGCGTGTACAGGGCGTTCTGGGCGGTCAGCAGGTTGCTCTGGGCCTGTAGCACCTGTTGCGTCAGGGCGGCCGCGCTGCCGGCGTCGCTGGCCGCGCCCGGGGCGGGCGGGGCCACCAGCAGCTCCTTGGCGTTGTCCACCTGCGAGTACCCCAGGTCCACCACCCGCTGTTGGATGCGGTACAGCTGCGCCTGGGTTCGCAGTTCCCGAATGTCGTTCCGCACGTCCGTGGCGATGTTGTCCTCGAACGCCATTAGTGTACGCCGCTGACGTTGGTAGCCGATGAGAGCGGCCCGGTAGTCGTTCCGCTCGGCGCGGCGGACCAGGGGCAACTCGCCGGTGAACGTCAGGGTCTGGCGGGACCGGCTCCCGGAAAAGTTGAACGGCTGGCTCCCCCCCGCGGGGCTCGCCGCGGAGTGATCATACTGTACGTTGAACACCCCTTGCAAGGCGTTGGCCTGGACCGCGATCTGGCGGAACGCGTCCACCACCTGCCCCCGTGCGTTCATCAGATCCAACCGGCCCGTCAGGGCGGTCTGGACGCCAACCGTGTAGGCGTCGTCCAGGTCGGTGTCGAGCAGGTTCACCCCGTTGACCAGGAGCGGCGGCAGGTCCGGCCACTTGGTGCGGACGTCGGCGAGCCGCTCGTTCCGGGCCTCCAGGGCGACCTGGTAGAAGGCGTAGAACACGTCGCGGAACGCCCCGGCCTGGTTCGCGGCCCGGGCCGGGCCGTCGAGCTTCAGCCACGGGCGGGCGGCGTACACCCGCACGGCCCGCTCGAACGCCGCCAGGTCGAGTTCCGCGTCGAGGGCCGCCAGCCGGCGGACCTCGGCGGGCGGCTCGGGCTGGTTCGCGAGCTGCCGCTTCGCGCGCTCGTCGAGCAGGGCGGTCCGCTGCTTCCTGAAGTCGGCCGAGCGCGCCGCGAAGGCGTCATCTGTTAAACCCGCCCAGGCGTCCCATCTTGCGCCGATTGTGCGAGAAAATGTCGTGCCGCGGACCAGGTCCGACTCGGTCAGGAGCCGCCGCCACCGCGGGCGGAACTCGCCGATCGGGTCGCTCAGGTTGTACTGCCGGGCCAGCGTCTCGAACTTCGCGAGGTCGGCGTAGATGTTCTCGAACCGCGTGAGCTGCTCGCGGATCGGCCGCAGGGGGGCGTCGTCGAGGTCGAGCCCGACCGTCACCGGCAGGCCGAGCTGGAGCTTGTAGTTGTCGAGGGCGTCGAGGAACCCGCGGATGCCGGACCCGCCGCCCCCGCCCCCGCCGCCACCCGGGTTCACCGAGCCGAGCAACTGCCCGCGGCTGTTCAACAACTGCACTTCGACCTGGCCGACCTGGAGGTCCGACTGCTGGCCGCCCTCGCGGAACGCCTCGTAGAGCCGCAGGAGCTGGCTGAGGAACGCGACGTTCTTCCGCTGGTTGGCGATCACGGCCGACTGCTGGAGCAGCGGGTAGTACCCGACGACCGGCGAGGTCAGGTTCCCGCCGATGCCGCGGCCGAGGTTCACGGACAGCCCCTGGAGGCCGTAGGGGTTGTTCGTTAGCCCGAGGCCGCCGGCCGGCCCGGCGACGGTGGCGACGTAGAACAGTTTGCGGAACCGGGCGTACGACCGCATGCCGTACAGCAGGCCGCGCTCGGACTGCGTGAGCGCTTCGAGGTTCACGGCGAAGCCGCCGCCGCGGAGGAACGGCTGCACGAAGCTGAGCGTCAGGTTCGAGACCGCGATGTCGGGCCGGTTCGAGCCGAGGTCGATGACCACCTGGTTCGCGAGCCGCACGAGCAGCGACGCGCCCGTGGCGAAGTTCTTGTTCACCCCGGTGGTGGTGTTCAGGCTCCAGAGCCGCCCGCCCCCGTTCAGGTCGCTGCCGGCGAAGTCGCGGATCACTTGTTCGGTGAAGAACGCCTTGGCGGCGAAGTTGTACCGCTCCAGGGTGACGGGCAGGGCGGCGAGGTACAGGTCCTCGCGGCGGTCCTGGAACTCGCGGCTGTTGATGAGGCCGAGCGACACGGCCTGGTCGACGCGGATGCGGTAGCCGACCTGGTTCGTGTAGAGCGCGCGGAGGAAGTCGTCCGGGCTGCCGCCGAGTGCGATGAGCGACTGGGTGGTCGGGAACCCCTGGGCCGGGTCGGGCTGGCCGGCCGACGGCGCGGGCGGAACGGGGTTGGGCAGCCCGTCCTTCTTGGGCTGCGCCACGGGCGCGGCCTGCACCACCGGGATCGCCGGCAGGTCCACCTTCACCTGCGCCGACGCTTGCACGATGCCCGACGGCTCGGGCACGGCCCCGACGCTCCCGGCGGCCCCGTCGCGGGCGCGGTTCTCGGCGTCCCACTGTTCGAGCAGGTGCAGGTAGCCCTCGCCGTCGATGCGGCCGACGCCGGTGCGCTTCGTGGGGTGCTGCGGGTTCGGCGACAGCGCGCGGGCCGCGGGGTCGTCGGGCGGGTACGGGGGCCGGTCCGGGTTGAACGGGTCGGCGAACCGGGCGTCCGGGTGCGGGTAGGTGAACCAGTTCTTCACCTCCCAGTCCGGGAACTGGTTCTTCTGGGAGATGATCCCCTCGACGTCCTTGTCGGCCGCCTTGCGGAAGAACTTGCGCGAGCACCCCGGCCCGACGAGCGTGAGCACGAGGGCCGCGAGCAGCGCGTTTCGAGACCGGTGGTTCATGGCACATCCTGCGCGAGCCGGACCACCCGAGCATCCGGTATGTTCGGTATCGGCCGCCCAGCTTGACGGAGTTGAAGAAAGCCCCATGAAGGGGCGTCGCGGGAACCGGGGGCCGGCCGCGCCCTAGCATGGTGGGTAAGGGGGCCAACATGGGTGAACCGGGAACCGGGACGTTCGCCGAGGCGCTGGGGCGGATTCCGAGCGGCCTGTTCGTACTGACCGCCCGCGACGGCGGCCGCGAGACGGGGATGCTCGCGAGCTGGGTGCAGCAGTGCTCGTTCGACCCGCCGCTGGTGTCGGCGGCGGTGCGCGCCGGGCGGTACGTCCTCGACTGGCTCGCCGAGGGCGCGCCGTTCGTGGTGAACGTGATCCCCGAGGGCGGGAAGGCGCTGATCGCGCACTTCGGGAAGGGGTTCGAGCCGGGCGAGCCGGCGTTCGAGGGGCTCGACGTGCGCCGCGACGGCGAATCGCCGCCGGTGCTGCTCGCGGCCCACGCCTACCTGCTGTGCCGCGTCGAGCGCCGCGTCGAGGCCGGGGACCACGTCCTGGTCGTCGGCCGCGTGGTCGCCGGCGAACTGCTCCACCACGGCGGCCCGATTGTCCACGTCCGCAAGAACGGGTTAAGATACTGAGGCCGCGCCGCGGCCCGGAGGGCTCCCACATGGCCGACGAACCGATCATCAGCCCGGACACGCGGCGCGACAACCGCATCCCGCCGCGGCAGGCGCAGACCCGCAAGTGGCCGGTGCTGCACGCCGGCCGCGTCCCGGACTTCAACCCCGCGACGTGGGACTTCGGCATCATCCCCGTGCCGCTCGTGGACGAGGTGAAGCGCTTCACCTGGGACGAGTTCTGTGCCCTGCCGCGGACGAAGGTGTACGCCGACATGCACTGCGTGACGCGGTGGAGCCTGCTCGACAACCTGTGGGAGGGGGTGGCGACCGGCGAGTTGCTGAACCACGTGAAGGTGTCGCCGGCGGCGAAGTTCGTGATGGTCCACTGCGAGTACGGGTTCAGCACGAACCTGCCGATCGAGGACTTCTTCAACAGCGACTGCCTGTTCGCACTGAAGCACAACGGGGCCGACCTGACGCCCGACCACGGCTACCCGCTGCGGCTGGTGGTGCCGAAGCTGTACGCGTGGAAGAGCGCGAAGTGGGTCCGCGGGGTCGAGTTCATGGAGCAGGACCGGCCCGGGTTCTGGGAGAACTGGAGCAACGGCGGGTACCACATGCGCGGCGACCCGTGGACCGAGGAGCGGTTCCGCGACGAAAACGAGACCATCGGCCGCGGCGATCTGTGACGCGCATCTCCCTCAACGGCCAGAAGTAGGGGCGGGGCGTCTTCCAATCACTTCGGCGCGCAACCCCGGGACGGCTTCGGAGGCGACGTGCCCCGCGTCCGGGAGATTGATCCGCAGCCCGGTTGAGATCCGGACGGTTGAAGAGGCCGGCCCCAGCCACAGCAACTGATCCGCACGCTTCGGCATCCCACCTCCACCCCAACGACCCGCCGACTGCCACCCCGGGACGCTTCGGGGCGGCAGTCGGGCGGACACGTCTTGCCCGGCACAACGATTGCGGGACAACTGTCGCCCCGACCGGCAGCTCCGTGCCGCCGGCGTTTCCCGCGGACGGGAGTCCCCATGCGAGCCGTGATCTGCGGGGTGGACGGGTGCAGCCGGCGGCTCCAGCCGGTGCTCAAGGTGGACCCGCGGGACCGGGACACCTGGGTGTACCCCGAGTGCGACGAGTGCGGCCGCCCGGCGTGCGACGAGCACGCGACCGTGGTGGACGGCCGGCGCGTGTGCGACCGCTGCCGCCGGGCCGCGGGCCCGCCGCTGCTCGACCTCGGCCTCGACCGGCTGACCGGTCCCGGCTAACCGCTTCGGCCTCGCGAGCGTCCGCCCGCCGCCCTGTCTCGAACACCTTGCACCCGATCCCGTCAGGAGAACCCGTGGCAGACCCCCAGGACCGACCGAAGGCCCCGCTCCCGCCGCAGACCCAGTCCGGCCCCGGCCTGGAGTCGCAGATGACGCCGCGGCCGCAGTACCTCGCCCCCGACTACCCCGGCTCCGGCAAGCTCAAGGGGAAGGCGGCCCTGATCACCGGCGGGGACAGCGGCATCGGTCGGGCCGTGGCCGTCTTGTTCGCCCGCGAGGGTGCGGACGTGGCCATCGTCTACCTGAAGGAGGAGCAGTCGGACGCCGAAGAAACGAGGGCGGCCGTCGAGAAGGAGGGACGGAAGTGCCTGCTCCTGCCCGGCGACGTGACCGACTTCGGCTCCTGCCGGGACGCCGTCGAGAAGACGGTGAAGGCGCTCGGCCGGCTGGACGTGCTGGTCAACAACGCGGCGTACCAGAAGCAGCAGGACGAGTTCGAGGACATCACGCTGGAGCAGTTCGACCGGACCTTCAAGACGAACATCTACGGGTACTTCCACATGGTCAAGGCGGCACTGCCGCACCTGAAGGAGGGGGCCAGCGTCATCAACGTCGGGTCGGTGGCCGGGGTGCGGGGCACCGGGCGGCTGATGGACTACGCGGCCACCAAGGGGGCCATCCACGCCTTCACCAAGGCCCTGGCCACGAACTTCGTCAAGCGCAAGGTCCGGGTGAACTGCGTGGCCCCCGGCCCCGTGTGGACGCCGTTCATCCCCATGTCCGAGCCGGCGAATCAGGTGGCCAAGCACGGGGAGAAGACGCCGCTGGAGCGGCCGGCCCAGCCGGAGGAGGTGGCCCCCACCTTCGTGTTCCTGGCGTCGAACGCGGACAGCAGCTACATCACCGGCGAGGTCATCACCCTGGCCGGCGGCGAGACCACCGCGGGCTGACCCGCCGCGTGCGCCGTCGTACCGGCGGCCGGGGATCATACCGGATCGCCGCGATCCGCACCCGTCACACCGTTGGTAGCGGGCACCCGAGTCCGGCCGCACCAAATTCCCGACAGCCGGGGACCCGTGTTGTGGGGCTTCACCCGTTTGCCACGAACCCGCGCCTGCGATAAAATCGCTCTCCGCATACTCTCTTATTTCCCGAACTTCTCTCGGCTGACCCGCAGGAGTGCGGCTCGTAGTATTCGGTCCCCCGGCCTTCTGAGGATCGGTCGCCGGGAGGAGGATGGCCCGCATGACACGCCCGACCCACCTTCCCGGACCGCCGGGCGACTCGACCGGTACGCGGGTCGCGGGTGGGTTGTTGGGGGCCGAGCGGGAGGAGGGCGTGTGAACGATTCGGCACCCGACGGGCCCCTGCCGGGGGATCGGACCCGCTCGCCGTGGCTCGACTACGCCGCGGCCGCCGCGGCCGTCGCGGCCGCCACGCTCGTCCGGCTGGCCCTCGACCCCGCCCTCGGGGACAACTACCCGTTCGCCACCTACTTCCTGGCGGTCGCGGCGGTCGCGTTGTTCGGCCAGACGCGGCCCGCGGCCCTCGCGCTCGGCGCCGGCTGGTTCCTCGCGTTCTACCTGTTCGTCCCGCCCCGGTACTCCCTGGCCCCGACCGGACCCGGCGCGCCGCTCGCGACGGGCCTGTTCCTCGCGGTCGGCGGGGTGCTCGTCGCCATGAGCCACGCCATGCGTTCGGCCCGGTCCCGGGCCGAACGCCTGCTCGCGGAGGCCGTCGTTCGGCAGGAGGAGTTGCGGCGGTCGGCCGTGGCCGAGGCCGAGCAGCGGGAGCGGCTGCGGGTGACGCTCGCCAGCATCGGGGACGCGGTCGTCACGACCGACACGGCGGGCCGGGTCACGAACATGAACGCCGTGGCCGAGGCCCTCACCGGGTGGGCGAACGCGGACGCGGTGGGCCGGCCGCTCGACGCCGTGTTCCGCATCGTCAACGAGTCCACCCGTCAACCGGCCGAGAACCCGGCGGCGAGGGCGATCAAGGAGGGCGTCGTCGTCGGGCTGGCCAACCACACGGTCCTCATCGCCCGGGACGGCACCGAGCGGCCCATCGAGGACAGTGCCGCCCCCATCCGCTGCACGGCGGGCGAGGTCGTCGGGTGCGTGTTGGTGTTCCGCGACGTAACCGAGCGGCGGGCGGCGGAGGCACGGGTCGAGGCCGAGCGGGAGCGGTTCCGGCTCGCCGCCGACGCGGTGAATGGGATCATCTACGAGGTCGACTTCCGGACCGGCCACGTGGAGCGGACGAGGGGCTTGTACGAAGTCCTCGGCTACCGCCCCGACGAGGTTCCGCCGACCGCCGCCTGGTGGGGAGAGCAAATCCACCCCGACGACCGGGGGCGAGTGCTCGGCGTCGATCCCGACACCGTCCGGGCGACGAACGCCCCGGTCGCGTACCGGGTGCGGCACAGGGACGGGCGGTGGCTGCACGTCGAGGACCGGGCCGTGAGCCTCAAGGACGGCGGCAGCAGGTCGGTGAAACTCGTCGGCTGCACGGTGGACGTGACCGCCCGCACCGAGGCCGAGCGGCGGGTGCGGGCGAGCGAGGAGCGGCGGGCGTTCCTCCTGGGCCTGAGCGACGCCGTGCGACCGCTCGTCGACCCGGTCGAGGTCGAGGCGGTCGCCCTGCGGGCGCTCGGCCGGCGCCTCGGGGCGAGCCGCGCGTACTACGTTGAGGTCGAACCGGACGAGCAGCACGTCGTCTGCCACGCGGACCACACGGACGGGGTGCCGTCCGCGGTCGGCCGGTACCGGCTGGCCGACTACAGCCCCGCCCTGCTGGGTGAGTACCGGGCCGGCCGCACCGTGGTCATCCCCGACTCGGCCACCGACCCGATCGTGCCCGACCCGGCGCGGGCCGCCTGGGCCGCCCTCGGCATCCGGGCCCAGGTCGCCGTCCCGCTCGTCAAGGACGGGCGGTTCGTGGCCGCCCTCGGGGTCGATCAGGCCGCCCCGCGGGCCTGGACGGCGGACGAGGTCGCCCTCGTCGAGGCGACCGCCGAGCGGACCTGGGCGGCGGTCGAGCGGGCCCGCGCCGAGGGGCGGCTCCGGGAGAGCGAGGAGCGGTACCGCTTCCTGGTGAACGCCGTCCCGGCGCTCGTCTGGAGTGCCCGCCCGGACGGGGCGACCGACTTCCACAACGACCGCTGGTTCGAGTACACCGGGTTGCCCCAGCACGACTCGGGCGGCGAGGCCTGGCGGGGGGTGGTCCACCCGGACGACGTGGGGCAGGCGGTGGAGCGGTGGACCCACTCGGTGCGCACCGGCGAGCCGTACCGGATCGAGTACCGGCTGCGGCGGGCGAGCGACGGCGGGTACCGGTGGTGGCAGGTCGAGGCGCTGCCCATGCGGGACCCGGAGGGCCGCGTCGCCCGCTGGTTCGGCACCTGCACCGACATCCACGACATGAAGCGGGCCGAGGACGAACTGCGGGGCCGGGAGACGTTCATCCGCGGCGTCCTCGGCAGCATCACCGATGCGTTCCTCGTCCTGGACGGGGGCTGGCGGGTCACGTTCGCCAACGACGAGATCTTGCGCCGCCACGGGGTGACGCGGGACGCGTACGTCGGGGGCCACCTCTGGGAGTTGGTCCCCGACGCCGTGGGCGGCGAGGCGTACGTGCAGTTGCACCGGGCAATGGCCGACCGGGTGGCCGTCGAGTACGAGACCTTCTACGAGCCGTTCCAGCGGTGGTTCCTCGACAAGGTGTACCCCACCGACGACGGCGGGCTGGCGGTGTACTCGCGGGACGTGACGGAGCAGAAGTGGGCCGCCGCCGCCCTGGCGGAGTCGGCGGCGGCGCTGGGCCGGGAGCGGGAGCGTCTCGCGGTCGCCCTGCTCACCGGCGGCCTCGGCGTCTACGAGTGGCGGCTCGGGGCGGACGCGATCTGGTGGTCCCCCGAAACGTTCGCGCTGTTCGGCGTCGCGCCCGAGTCGTTCCGGCCCACGGTCGAAGCGTTCGACGCCCTGGTCCACCCGGACGACCGGACCGAGTTGTGGCGGAAGACGGACGAGAGCCTGGCCCGGCGGGAGGTGTTCGACCACGAGTACCGCATCGTCCGGCCCGACGGCGCGGTGCGGTGGGTCTACAACCGCTCGCACCTGGGGCTGGGGGCCGGCGGTCGCGTCGAGCGGATCACGGGCGTGGCGGCGGACGTCACCGCCCGCAAGCGGGCGGAGCTCCTCCAGGCCGGGCAGAAGAACGTCCTGGAGATGGTCGCCACGAACCGGCCCCTGCCCGACGTGCTGGCGGCGGTGTGCCGGGTGATCGAGGGGCAGGAACCGGGCGTCCTGTGTTCAGTGCTGCTGGCCGACGAGCGGGGCCGGCACACGGGCGCGGCGGCCGGGCCGAGCCTGCCCGACAGCTACCTCCGGGGACTGGAGGGGTTGAGCACCGACCCGCCGTACATCGGCTCGTGCGGCGAGACGCTGGACCGCGGCGCGGCCGTCGTCGTGCCGGACGTGGGGGCCGACGAGCGGTTCGCCCCGGCGTGGCGGGAACTGCTCACGGGCCACGGGCTGCGGTCCTGCCGGTCGATCCCGGTGTTCGGGTCGGACGGCGCGGTGTTGGCGTCGTTCGCCGTGTACGGCCGCGTGCCGGGCGACCCGGCCCCGGCGGACGACCAGCTCGTCCAGACCGCCGCCCACCTCGCGGGCATCGCCATCGGGCGGCGGCGGGCCGAGGACCGGCTGCGGCTGAGCGAGGAGCGGTTCCGGCTGATCGTGGAGAGTGCGAAGGACTTCGCCATCTTCACCACCGACCCGACCGGCCTCGTCACCGGCTGGAACGCCGGGGCCACGAACCTGCTCGGCTACGACGAGGCCGAGGTCGTCGGCCGGCCCGCCGACATCGTGTACACCCCCGAGGACCGGGCGGCGGGCGTCCCCGACCGGGAGCTGGCGATCACCCGGGCCGAGGGCCGGGCCGAGAACGAGCGGTGGCACGTCAGGAAGGACGGGAGCCGGTTCTGGGCCAGCGGCCTCACCCAGCCGCTGCGGGACGGCGGGCACGCCCACGGCTTCGTCAAGATCCTGCGGGACGTGACCGACCGGCGGGAGCTCGAGGCGAAGCGGGAGGCCACCCAGCACACCCTCACCACGCTGGTCGAGCGGTGCCCGTTCGGCATCTACATCGTGGACGCCGACTTCCGCATCGCCGGCATGAACACCGGGTCGCAGAACGGGGCGTTCGCCAGCGTCCGCCCGGTCATCGGGCGCCCCTTCGACGAGGCCATTCGCATCGTCTGGCCGGAAGACGTCGCGGCCGACATCGTGCGGCACTTCCGCCACACCCTCGACACCGGGGAGCCGTACCACTCGCGGGACTTCGTGAAGCCCCGTGCCGACAGCGGCCGGGTCGAGGGGTACGAGTGGGAACTGCACCGGCTGGCCCTGCCGGACGGGCGGGACGGGGTGGTGTGCTACTACTACGACTCGACCCGGCTCCGCCGGGCCGAGCAGGAGTTGAAGGAGGCCGACCAGAAGAAGGACGAGTTCCTGGCGACGCTCGCCCACGAGCTCCGCAACCCGCTGGCCCCGATCCGCAACGGCCTCCAGGTGATCAAGCTGGCCGGGCACGACGCCGGGGCGGTGGAGCGGTCCCGGGCGATGATGGAGCGGCAGGTCGGGCAGATGTGCCACCTGATCGACGACCTGATGGACCTGGCCCGCATCAGCCAGGGCAAGATCGTGTTGCAGAGGGCGCGGCTCCGGCTGGCCGACGCGGTGCAGGACGCCGCGGACACCGCCCGCCCGCTCATCGAGGAGCGGGGCCACGAGCTGGTCGTGGACGTGCCGCCCGACCCGCTCGACGTGGACGCCGACCGCACCCGGCTGTGCCAGGTGTTCGCCAACCTGCTGACCAACGCCGCCAAGTACACGGAGAAGGGGGGCCGCATCCGCCTGGCCGTCGAGCGGCACGGGGGCGACGCGGCGGTGAGCGTCGAGGACAACGGTATGGGCATCCCGGCCGACATGCTGCCGAGGGTGTTCGAGATGTTCACGCAGGTGGACCGCTCGCTGGAGCGGTCTCAGGGCGGCCTCGGCATCGGCCTGAACATCGTCAAGCGGCTGGTGGAGATGCACGGCGGCGGCATCGCGGCCGAGAGCGACGGCCCCGGCACGGGGAGCCGGTTCGTGGTGCGGTTGCCCGTGGCGGCGGCCGTCGCCGCTGGCGGCCCCGACCGCGACGGCGCGGAGGAGGCGGGGCCCGCCGCCCGCCGTCGCATCCTCGTCGTGGACGACAACGTGGACGGGGCGGACAGCCTGGCGACGATGTTGGGGGCCATGGGCAACGAGACCCGGACCGCCCACGACGGTCTGGAGGCGGTCGCCGCGGCCGAGGCGTTCCGGCCCGACGTGATCCTCATGGACATCGGGATGCCCAAGCTGAACGGGTACGACGCCTGCCGCCGCATCCGGCAGCAACCGCGGGGCAAGACCGTCATCGTCGTGGCCCAAACCGGCTGGGGCCAGGACGACGACAAGCGGAAGTCGCGGGACGCCGGGTTCAACTTTCACATGGTCAAGCCGGTCGACCCCGCCGCCCTCCAGACGATGCTGGGCGAGCTGCCGGTGACGACCGGGTGACTGTCCCGGCCGGGTGCGGCCGCGGCGGGCTGCGACGCACCTCCCCCGCGGGCCGCGTCAGAAGCACGTTTCGCCCGGCAGGTCCGCGGCCTGCCTGATCCAGCTCGCGACGAGCGCCTCGTCGGGCCGGTCGCCCTCGTGGATGTGGAAGTACCGCACGTCCTTCTGCTTCGACTCGACGGGCGGCACCGGGCTCAGCGCCGCGCCGCGGAAGAACGCCACCTTGACGTACTTGGTGATGCAGTGGACGCCGAGGAACCAGCCGCGGCCCTCGACGCCGTAGAACGGCGAGTTCCACCGCACGGCCTTCTGCACGCCGGGGACGGTGCGGACGATGAGCGCGTCGAGCCACCGGCCGGCGTCGCACTTCCAGCCCGGCATCGCGGCGATGTACGCCTGCACGGGGGCGTCGCCGTCGCCCTTGGCGACCTGCGGGTTGCCGCCCGAGAGGAGCACCGGCCCGGCCCCCGCCGGCCCGCCCTTCGCAACTTCCTTCGCGGCCGGCTTCCTGGCGACCTTCGCGGCCGGCTTCTTCGCGGACTTCTTGGGTTCGGACATGAACGTGTGACCCTCCCGGTCGCGGCCCGCGTCGCGGGTGCGGCTCGTCGACCCCCGTAGCGTCGGCCGCCGAAAGTATCCAGGCGAGCCGCGCGACCCGCGGGCTGCGGGCTCAATCAGATTGCACGACCGGGCGAACGGGTGGTATCGTGCGCCCGGTTCCGTTTCGGAGGCACTGCCATGGTTGTTGCGACACCCCCGACGATGACGGCCGAGGAGTTCTTCGCGCTCCACGGCAGCGAGTCGAACGTCGATCTCGTCCGCGGCCAGATCGTGAGGTACCCGATGCCCGGTGCGAAACACGGCGTGGTCTGTCTGGCCGCGGGGGCGATCATTCGCGACTTCGTCCGGGCCGGGAAGCTCGGGCGCGTGATGGGAAACGATACCTACATTCGCATCAGCCCAGACTCGGTTCGTGGGGCGGACGTCTGTTACGTCAGCTACGACAGGTTGCCGCAAGGTTCCACGCCGGACGGCATGCTGGAGGTGCCGCCCGACCTGGTGATCGAGGTGCGGTCGCCGTCCGACCTGTGGACCGACGCGCTCGGGAAGATGCTCGACTACATCCGCATCGGCGTGCCGGTCGTCGTGATCCTCGACCCGCCGACCGAATCCGCGAGCGTGTACCGGCCCGGCACCCGCCAGGACATCTTCGAGAAGGACCAGACGCTCACCCTCCCCGACGTCCTCCCCGGGTTCGCCGTGCCGGTCGCCCGCTTTTTCGAGGAGTGAATGCGGTCGTCTGGTGTTGAGTCGTTCGCCTCACGCGGGCCGCCACGGAGGGCGGCCCCTACAAACCAAAC
>NZ_JBHYGG010000081.1:0-14977 GCF_051859125.1 Gemmata sp. | reverse complement strand
CGCGCGTGTGGCGCGGCCGGCACACCCGGCCCTTCTCGACACACCCGGGGTCACGCGACCGGGCGGCCGAGCCGCTCGAGCACCTCGTCGAGCAGGTCCGGGCCGGTCATGCGGTGCGCCGCGACGTGCGGGCATGCCTGCACGCAGAACGGCTCCTCGCCCTTGCACAGGTCGCAGTTCACCGCCCGCCGGGCCGCCGTCACCATCGGGTTGCCGGTCGGGTGCGAGGCGGCCGCGGGGTTCGGCTGCTCGCGGGCGACCATGTGGATCGACCCGTACGGGCAGTTCCGCTCGCACAGCCCGCACCCGATGCAGTGGTCCTCGATGACGACCTCGAGGTGCTGCCCGCGGCGGTGGATCGCGTCGACCGGGCACCCCTCCATGCAGTACGGCTTGTGGCACGACCGGCACGAGGTCGCCACGAGGAAGTCGCCGAACCGCAGCCCCTCGCGGAGCAGCCGGGCGTTCCCGTCGTGCGAGTCGGCGCACGCCCGCGTGCACTCGTCGCACCGGGTGCAGCTCGTCAGGTCGAGCACGAGCAGCCGCTGCCCCTGGTACAGCCCCTGGCGGACGTACTCGCTGAGCACGCCTGGGGTGGTCGCGTGCTTGACGCCGGCGACCGCGGGCCGGGCCGCCGCGCCGAGCGACTCGCGGAGCACCGGGAACGTGTCGCACAGCTTGCGGAACACCGCCCCGGGGACGCGGACCAGTTCGACCGGGTCCAGCGCCGCCACCGACGCGGACCGCATGCCGGGCCGGTCGGACAGCAACGCGCCCTCGCCGAAGTGGTCGCCGGCGGAGAGCAACCGCACCACCTGCTCGCGGCCGCCGATGGTCGTGAACACGCGGACCGTGCCGAGCCGGACCATGTAGAAGTCGCTGGCCGGGTCGCCCTCGGCGACGATGCCGTCGCCGGCCTCGACGCGGCGGAACTCGGCCCCCTCCGTGAGCAGCAGCATCGTCGCCCGCTCGCGCTGCTCGGCGTTGAGCGGCTTGCACAGGTCGCCGCCGGTGACGCACGCCTGGATCGCGCGGAACGTGTACATCTCCTGCAGGTCGTCACGCGCGGAGGCCGACCGGAGCATCATGTCGAGCATGTTCCGGGTGACCTCGTACACCACGACCGGCCCCGGGGTCCGCGGGTCGAGGGTCGCGGTGTACCGCCCGTGCGCGTCGGAGGCGAGCGTGAGGCCCGGGTTGGCCGGCTCGGCCACGGCGATGACGGACGCGGTCCGCGGCCGGTGCGTGAGGCACGTCATCTCGCCGAGCACGAGTTCGTCGCCCGTCGCGACGCGGACGAGCGGGCCGTACCCCGCGTCGCCCTTGGGCGTGCCGCCCCCGAACAGCCGGGCGAAGAACCCGGGCCTGGCCTGCGAGGTGCCCTCGATCCGCGAGTAGATCTCGAACGTGCCGGAGCCCTGGAGCATGAACGCGGTGCTCCCGTACTGCCCCTCCTCGCACAGCACCTTCTTCTGGCCCGGGGCGATCTCCCACTTGCGGACCGCCCCCTCGTTCCACTTCAGGTAGGCGTACGGCACCGACTGGAACGGGAACACGACGCGGGGCCCGCGGGTCGGGCTCACGTACCGGAGCCACACCTGCTGGATCTCGTCGGCCGTGAGGAACCCGGAGTCGGCCGGGAACGGCGTGTTCGGGTTCACCGGGATCTGCGTGGGCGAGTCGGCCCACGCCCGGGGCTGGACCCGCCGCCGCAGCGACAGCGCCCCGGTCGGGCAGCTCGTCATGCACTCCCCGCACTGGACGCAGTTCGACTGGCCCATGATCGCGTCGAGGTCGAAGCTGATGCGGGTGCCGTACCCCTTGCCGGTGTGGCCGATGACCTTGAACGGCTTGACCTCGGAGCACGCCCGCACGCACCGGTCGCACAGGATGCACTTGTCGTGGTCCACGACCACGGTGCGGGACGAGTACGGGTACCCGTCGTGGACCTTGGCGTTCCAGTCCTCCCACGCCTGGTGCGCGCCCGAGCCGCCGGCCCGCTCCTGCTCGTGGCCGTCGGGCGCGAGCGGGAGCGACAGGTGCCGCGGCTTGGGCGACGGGGCGAGGAGCGGGTCGAACGGGTTGGCGGGCTCGCGGGCGGCCGCGGTGTTCCGGCTCGGCAGCTCGGGGGCCCGCTCCAGCCGCTTGCGGACCCGGTCCACGCCGAGGGTCACGAACACCGCGCCGAGTTCGTTGTCGTACCGCTTCGCACTGCCGAGGTCCGGGTGCGCGTGGTCGGCCATGAGGAACTCGGCGAGCAGCTTCACCGAGCCGTTCACGTCGGCGGAGAACCGCTCGACCGACTTCATGTCGGCCTGGTCCTTGGTCTCGGGGTTGTACCCGTCCACCCCGGCCCGGGTGGTGACGACCATGTTGGTCTCGACCCGGTGCTGGCACGCGGGCACGAGCTTGCGGCCCGGGGTGAGCTTGCCCCGCTTCATGCTGCTGATCTGCACCGAGCACATGCGGCACACGGCGACCGGGGCGACGTGCCGCTGGTGGCACAGCACCGGGATGCGGGCCTTGAGGTCGTCTTCCGTCCAGACGCCCTGCTCGACGAGTTGCAGCGCCGCGTCGTAGATCGTGGTGGTCCGGGGCACGAGGCCGCCGTCGGTGTCGCGGAGCGGGTTGCCCAGCGCGTCGGTCTTCGGCACGGCCCGGGGCACGTCGACGGAGTACCCGTCGAGGACGACCGTGACGATGTCCTGGAACCGCTCGCGGGTCTCCTTCTCGCGGCGCACGAGGACGTCGTTGTCGTCGCGGGCGAAGAGGGACTCCTCCTCGCGGCCGGAGGCGAGAACATCTTCAGTCGCAACGGCGGGAGCGTCAGGCATGACACGTCTCAGGTGAGCGGCGTTCGGAACTCAAACGGTCCAGTCTTCCCACTTCAGTCCGGGCACGCGGCCGAAGTCGATCGCGTTGTCGGTCACGACCGTCGCGTCGAGTTCGAGGGCGACGGCGGCGATCTTCAGGTCCATCTTCCCGACGTTCAACTTGAGGCGGACCAACTGGTCGAACCGGTCCAGCGCGGGCTCGGTCGTGGCAAAGATCGGGTAGTGGGCAAGCAACCTCATCGCCTCGGCAAGCTGCTCGCTCGCGAACGCCTCTTGCGCATTGTTCTTCGCGCGGCGGAGCAACGTGAACAGCCGCCGACGACCTCCTCGACATTCACCGAGGTGGTTCCGACCGTCTCCCCGGTTCGACCCGCCACTGCGGCCCTCACCCGCGGGTGCTTCCGCTGGAGGTGCGTGAGCGTTGTTGAATCGAGGAGGTAGACCGCCATCAGTCGGCGTCCGGTACGGTGTTGTGTTCTCGGCGGTACTCCTCAACCGCCTTGACCCAGTCCTCAAACATCGGGCTCTCCCCGAGCTTGGCAGCAGACGAGAGCATGGAGTCCACGTCCGTCACCGTGAGCGTCCGGAGTTGCCCACCCGGCGGGATCTTCTTGGCGACCATCGTTCGCAGCGCCTCGAGCGCGGCGTCCGGCGTCGGGCCGTCGGCAACGAGATCGAGCGGCCCACCGGTTGATGCGCGGAAGCCCGGCGGGTGCGGCACTACGAGTACGGGAAGGTTCATGACGCCACCTCGGAACGGGACGGTGCATTGTAACAGCCCCGCCGCCCGCCGGGTCACGCCCCGTTCGGCTTCTTCGCCACGTCGTCGGGGAAGTACGCCATCACCGTCGCCAGCGGGATCGGCGCGACGTACCCGAGGCCGCAGATCGACGTGAGCTGGAGCGCCTTGGTGATCTCCTTCACGTCGGCCCCCGCGCCCTCGGCCCTCGTGCCGGTGGCCCGGCTGGCGATCAACTCGGAGCCGATCTGCACGAGCTTCTGCGACCCGAGCCGGCACGGGACGCACTTCCCGCACGACTCGTTCCGGTAGAACTCGGTGAAGTTCACCGCCTGGTCGAGGACGTCGGTGCCCTCGGCGTACACGACGAGCCCGGCCCCGAGCATCGCCTCGACCGGGAGCCGGAGCAGCGAGTTCAGGTTGCGGAAGAAGTTCAGGTCGAGCGGGACGCCGAGCAGGTCGACGCTCGTTTCGCCCGGCGGCATGTACGTCTTGATGAACCAGTCCATCACCTCGGCGTCGTTCTTCGAGCGCTCGGCGATGCGGGCCACGGCCTCGGCGCGCTTCTTCTCGTCGAGCTTCGGGTCGAGCGGGAGCCGCGCCGGGAGGAGCCCGCCCGACGGCCCCGACGTCGCGATCGCCTTCAGCTTCCCGATCACGCCGCCGCAGTACTCGGGGCTCTCCACCAGCTCGCGGAACGGCAGCCCGATGGGCACCTCGTACACGCCGGGCCGCTTCACGTCGCCGCTGACCGAGAACAGCCGCCGGCCGCCGAACCCGGCCGTCTTCCCCTCGCCGGGGACGTGCCACCCGCGGCCCGCGTAGGACGTGCCGGCGCGGTTGATGATGAACGGGGTCCAGGCGAGCGTCTCGACGTTGTTCACGACGGTCGGCTTGTCGCGGAGGCCGTTGGTGGTCAGTTCCGGGGGGCGGTTCCGGGGCTGGCTGCGGCGGTCCTCCATCGCCTCGATGAGCGCCGACTGCTCGCCGCAGATGTACCCGCCCGGGCTCTCGAACACCTCGACCGGGAACGCGCGGCCGGTGTTGAACACGTTCGGGCCGCACGCCCCGATCTGCTCGGCCCGGGCGATCTCCTCGCGCAGCTCGTGGATCTGTTCGAGGTACTCGTGGCGGACGTAGATGTACCCCGCGGTCGCGCCGGTCATGAGGCCGGCGAGGATGACGCCCTCGACGAGGAGGTGCGGCATCCGGAGCATGATCTCGCGGTCCTTGAACGTGCCCGGCTCGCTCTCGTCGCCGTTGGAGACGACGTACTTCTCGCCCGGCGGCTCGCGCCACACGTCGAGCCACTTCTGGTACGCCGGCGCGCCGGCCCCGCCCATGCCGAGCAGCCCCGCGGCCTTGAGTTCGGCCAGCAGCGGGTGGTTCTCCTTGACGAACGCGTCGAGCTCCCGGCCGCCGAGGTCGCGGGGGGGCCGCTGGAGCCCGCGGGGGAGCGCGGCGAGGAAGTCGATGAACTTCTTGACCGCCCGGTAGTCGCGGGGCCACCCCTCGCGGGCGTACACGTCGATCTCGACCGGCGTGGTCGCGTTCGTGTGCGGGGCGTACTTCGCGTCGTCGTCGGCCGGCGGGGCCTCGCCCCCGGTCGCGAGGGTGCGGACCAGGTGCTCCAGCTCGCCCCGCGACTTCCCGGCGTACACCCAGGCGTGGACGTGCTCGGGCATCGGGTGCCGCTCGGCCCACGCGACCGGGGCGCGGTCGCACCGGCCCAGGCACGACACGCCCTCGACGCACACCTTCTTGCCGGTCTCCTTGGAGAGCTGGTCGGCCAGCGCCGGGAGCCCCTTCTTCGGGTCGAGCAGCTCGCCGGCCCCGCGGAGGTGGCAGGCCATGTCGCGGCACACCCGCACGACGGTCGGGGCCGGGTCGGTCCGCTCCAGGACGAACGCCGGGAAGAAGCTGCTGATCTCCTCGACGCGGTACAGCGGCACCCCGGTCTCGCGCGCGAGGTCGCGCAGGTCCTTGTCGGGCAGGTGGCCGTGGCGGTTCTGGATCTCGCGGAGCCGCTGCACAATCATGAGCTAACCCGTTGGTTGTCTCGGCGAGCGGGGGGCGGGAGCCCCCCGAGTCTTCGGCCCTGACCCGGACGCGGGGGGCTCCCGCCCCCCGAGTCCGGGTCAGATCGTTGGTCGATCCGTCGGAATCGTTCGCCTCACGCGGGCCGCCACGGAGGGCGGCCCCTACCCGACATTCGCATTTGGTTTGTCGGGGCCGCCCTCCGTGGCGGCCCGCCGATCACCTGTGCGGGTCTCGCCAGGGTTTCGACAACGCAATCGTTGGTCACTTGCCGCCGAGGAAGTCGGCGAGGTCGAGCGGCTTGGCCGGGAACCCGGCCTTCGCGCCGCGGCCCTGGAGCCCGTGGTCCGCGTTGTGGTAGCGGTGGCAGTCCGTGCAACCGTGCCGCACGCCGCCGCCGGCGATCGCGGTCCTGTCCGGCAGCGTCACCTTCGTGCCCGCGGGCGCGTGGCACGCCCTGCACGAGTCGATCCCGAGAATCTGCACCGGTTCCTTCTCGACGAGCTGCGTGCCCGGCGCGGCGTAGGCCGCGGCCGTGCCGGGGTGGCACGTCGCGCACGTCGCGCCGCGGTGCGCCGTGTGGTCGAACAGCGCCCACGGGAACCAGACCGAGTGGTTCGGCAGCTTCGCGACCTTCGCCGGGGCGTCGCCCGCGGCCGGCGTCACGTCGTGGCACTTCGCGCACCCGCCCGCACCGGTGGCGAGCAGCGGCAGCGCCTTCGCGGTCAGCGCATCGGCAGCACCACGGAGTGTGGCGGCCGGTTGGGCGAGCGGCTGGTCGACCATGCCGCCGGGGCCGGCCGGCTGCGCGAGGGCCGGGTGGTCCTTCGCGACGAGCGACCGCAGGTAGCCGCCGCTGACCTCGGCCGTCAGGTCCGCGCCCTGCTTGCGGTGCGGCACGTCGAACCCGGAAATCACGAGGTTCCCGGCGGCCCCGTCCGGCGCGCGGAGCGGGTGGCACGCCCGGCAGTGGGCCTCGAAGTTGATCGGCAGGAGCGTCGCGCCCGCGGCCCGTGCGGGCAGCACCGACCGCGTCGGGTCGCCGGCCGCGTCGAGCGCGAGCTTGAACTTGTCGTACCCCTTCGTGCCGGCCCCGCTGTCGAGTTGGTGGCACGACGCGCAGTCGAGGGTGACGAGGTCGGCGTCGTTCTTCGAATCGGTGTACCGGCCCACGGCGGCCTCGCCGGAGAGCGTCCGGAGCTTGCCGACGGTCATCGCCTCCTGGCCGCCCTTCGTGTGCGCCTGGCCCGGGTTCATGTGCAGCGAGTGGCTGAACTTGAGGGTCCGCTCGGGCGGCGCCTTCAGCGGCCGGAACTCGGGGTGGTCGGTGACGAAGTTGGTGACCTTCGCCTCGCACTTCGGGCTGCCGTTGGCCGCGTTCGCGGGGAGGTTGGCGTGGCACCGGGTGCAGTCGGAGTCGGCGAGGCGGACGAGCGAGAAGTTCCGGCCGTTGTGGTCGCGGTGGCAGTTCGAGCACTGCGCGTGGAACTCGCGGCCGGTGGCGGTCAGGTTGTCGTTGTGGGCGGCCCCGGCGTGGCACTTCTCGCAGGTCATCGCCTGCCACCGGGTCCGGGTGTCGAACATCGACGCGGCGCTGATGCCCGAGGTGGACGACGGGACGTGGCACGCGGCGCAGTCGTTCTCCCACGCGGCGTGCGGGCTGGCGACCGGCCCGTGGCTGAACGAGTACGCGACCCTGGCGGGGGCGGCGACCTCGGCGACGGCCCACAGGGCGGCGAGGCCGAAGGCGACGGCGGCGAGGAGGTAGCGGCCGCCGCGGAGGCCGTCGGGCCGGCGGAAGTACCGCCGGTTGCCGGTGTAGCGGTCGGAGAGGTCGCGGCTCGGTGAGCGAGGCATATGCGATCCGTGGACGGCAGCGAGCGGGTGACCGTCAGGGGGGACGGGTCCGCCCCACCCGCGCCAGCCCTCCGCCGCCGACTCTCCTGAGTAGTAAGGGAAGTCACCAGTGTACCGCCGCCCGGCCGCGGACCACAACCCGCGGTCACCAGTATTTCAGCGCCTTGACGGCGTGCAGCACCATGAGCGTGGCCATCGCGGCCGACAGCGGCAGGTGGACGGCCAGCCAGTTGTGCAGCCAGAAGTGCATCCGCGCCTGCGCGTCCCACTGGCGGCGGAGCCCGGCGAGTTCGTGCAGCCGCTCGACCGCGGGGGCGGCGACCTCGGGCACGGCGGCCCGCAACCGGGTGAACCGCTGCTCGCCCTCGGTCAGCGACGCGAGTGGCGACCCGGACCGCTTCCCGACGTGCAGGTACGGCAGCAGCAGTTGGTCCAGGAACGCGAGCAGTTCCGCCGCCTGGGGGCCGATCACCGACGGCTCGGCCGACTCGGCCTCGGGCGGCACGGTCACCAGCGCGTGAACGAGCCGGGCCGCCTCCTGGGCGTGGTACTCGCCGACGTAGTCGATCTGCGACGCGATCGTCTCCTGCGGCACGTGCGCCAGGATCCGCTGGGGGAGCCACTGCTGGAGGATCAGCCCCCAGATGCCGCTCGCGGTGACGAGCAGGAACAGCACCAGCGTCGCGGCGCTGAGCGGGCCGCCGAGCCCGAACCCCGCGTGGACGAGCACGACCGGCAGGCAGACCAGGCCGAGCCAGATGTGCAGCCACATCCACACCCGGGCGAACCCGAGCCGGTAGCCGCGGAGCCGCTTCCGGCCCAGCAGCGCCATCTCGAAGAACACGATCGCCCCGGCGACGAACCCGAGGGTGACGCCCAGGGGGCTGCTCGGCTGGGGCGGCCACGCCCACAGGCCGGCGGCCGCGCCGACCGCGGCGAGGGCGACCCCGACGACCGTGACGGCGACCGTCGCGCCGACGATGTACGCGACCCGACCCCGAACCGATCTCGTCCTTCCGACAAGCACGCGCGGCTCCGCAGGGCTTAGGGGCTATGGTGGTTAGTGAAGGGTAAGGTACGCGACCGCGGCGCGGCGGTCAACGACTTGCGGTCAGGAACTTGAAGATCGGACGCCACCGCCGCCCCCCGCCGGACCGGCGGCGCGGGGTCACCCGAAGAGGCGGGCCATCAGGAAGATGAGCGCGGCGGCGAACAGCATCCCGACCGCGACGCCCCAGAGTTGCGAGTCCGCTTTCCCCTTCGCCTCCGCCTTCCCCGGGGCGGGCGCGGCCGCGGGTGCCGGGGCGGCCTCGGGCACCTGCACGTGGGCCAGCGCCGCCGTCGGAACCGCCGTGGCCATGGGAACGGCCCCCGACGCGGGGGTCGCAACGGGGACCGCGGCGAGCGCGGCCGCACGCGCCGAGGGCTCGACGAGGTTGAAGTCGGGTACGGACCGGGGGGAATCGAAGGCGGCGAACGGGTCGGCCCCCGGGTCCAGGGCCGCGAACGACGGCGGCGTCTGGTTCGGGAGGGGCCGCGGCGCGCCCGCGCCCGCCTCGATCAGGCGGATCTCGGCGGCGAGCGCCTCGGCCGACGGCGGCCGGCCGGCCGGCTTCTTCGCGAGCAACTGCATCACCAGGGCCGACAGCGCCGGCGGCACGGCGGGGTTGACCTCGACCGGCGAGCGGGGGGTCTCGATCGCCAGCGCGGTCAGCAGTTCGACGACGTTCTCGCCCACGAACGGCAGCGCCCCGGCGCACATCTCGTACATGACGATGCCGAGGCTGAACAGGTCGCTGCGGGCGTCGAGCTTGAGGTTCCGGGCCTGCTCGGGCGACATGTACGAGGGCGTGCCGAGGACCATCCCCTTGCCGGTCAGCACGGTCCGCGGGGAGCCGTCGGAGCTGGTGATCCGGGCGATGCCGAAGTCGAGGATGCGGACCCGGAGCCGCTTCCCCTCGAGCCAGACGTTCGCCGGCTTGATGTCGCGGTGGATCAGCCCCTGCTCGTGCGCGGCGGCGAGCCCCTCGGCGATCTCCCGGCCGATCCGCAGCACCTCGGCGACCGGCGGCCGCGGGTTCGCCTGGAGCGCCGCCTGGAGCGTCATCCCCCGGAGCAGCGGCATCGCGATGTACGGGACGTCGCGGTCCTCGCCGACCTGGAAGATGGCGACGATGTGCTCGTGGTGGACCTTGGCCTGCGCCCGGGCCTCGCGGAGGAACCGGGCCTTCGCGTCGGGGTCGGCGGCGTGCTCGGGGAGCATGACCTTCAGCGCGACCTCGCGCTGGAGGGTCGGGTCCTCGGCGCGGAACACCGCGCCCATCCCGCCGTACCCGAGGGGGCCGAGGACGCGGTACGGCCCGAGCCGGCCGATCTCGTCGTTCTGCTGGGGCGGGGCGAGGAACTGGTACTGGCCCGGGGTCGGGATGCCGGGGGGCGACGCGAGGGTGGCGTGCGGGCTCCCGGTCTCGGCGTCGAGGACGAGGCTGATCGGCCCGGTCGGGGCCGCGGGCACCGCGGCCCCGCACCTGGGGCAGGTCGCCGGGGGCGCGGCGGCCCCGTCTCCGAGGGGGGCGCTGCAACTCGGACACGTCGCATGGGTGACCATCACACTCCCCGGGCGGCTCGGCACACCACCGTATTTTGCCAACCGCGGTGGGGATGACAACGCCGATTCGGTCCGGCCGCCGATCCCGATCGCGGGAATCGACTTGCCTCGGGTGCGGAAAACCCAGACGATAGACCTCAAACGCGCACACTACCCGCGCCACACCAGAGCCGCCTCGAGGGGTCCGTGATTCCGAACGCTCGCACGCTCGCGATCGCCGCCGTGGCCGCCGCCGCGGTCCTGGTGTGGGTCGGGCTCCAGGCCCGGTCCCCCGGGGCCGTCACGGTGCCGGCCCCGCCGGGGCCGCCCGCCGGCGCGGCCGTCCCGCTGCACACCGCCGTCGGCAACACCGGGTGCATGTCGGCCGCGTGCCACGGGAACCCCGCGGGCAAGGCGCTGAGCGGCACGTTCGACGCGAGCACCTGGGAGGGGTCCGGCACCTGCTGGGCCGCCCGCGACCCGCACACCCGCGCCTACAGCCTGCTCACCGACAAGCCGGTGCGGCCCGTTCGCGCCACCGCCGCCCAGATCATGGAGCGGATGCACAGCCCGGTCCCGGCGACCGAGGACGCGCGGTGCCTCGCGTGCCACAGCAACCCGGCCCTCGCCACCCGCGACTCGAAGGACCCGCACGTCGTTTCGCTGCGGCAGGAAGGTGTGGGCTGCGAGTCGTGCCACGGGAACGCGAGCGGCTGGCTCCGCCCGCACACCACCTGGAGGGCCGACACCAGGGCCGAGTACGCCGCGGTCGGCATGACCCCGCTGTTCGACGTCGGCGACCGGGCGGCGACCTGCCTCGGGTGCCACGTGGGCGCGCCCGCGGACCCGGAGCGCGGCCTCGCGGTCCGCGACATGAACCACGACATGATCGCCGCCGGGCACCCGCGGCTGAACTTCGACTTCGCCGAGTTCCACCGCGAGTTGCCGAAGCACTGGCAGGAGAAGGAGCGCACGGCGAGCGGCCCGAAGCCGCGGGGCCCGGCGTTCGACGCGAGGCTGTGGCTCGTCGGCCGCGTCGCGCAGGCCGAGGCCGCGTGCAAGCTGCTCGCGTCGCGGGCCGACCGCGCGCGGGCCGGCGACCCCCGCACCCCGTGGCCCGAACTGGCCGAGTTCAACTGCGCCGCGTGCCACCACGACCTGTCCGAGCCGTGGCGGAGCGAGCCCGCGGCCCGCGGCGACCGGCCGCTCGGGGCGCTCAAGTGGCAGACCGTCTGGCCGGTGACCACAGCCCCCGAGTTCGGTGCGGTTCGACCGGTCGTGACGGCGATGCAGCGGGCGCGGCCGGCCGGGTTCGGAGAAATCGGCCCGCTCGCTCACCAATCCGCCGCGAACCTGTCAGAACTGCGGCAGACTCTCGTCGGGGCGGCCGATGCTGACCTGGTGGGCCGGGCGCGGCAGGCATTCCTCGGCGGCGTGGGCGAGAACCCCGAGTGGGACACCGACGGGCAGGTGCTCTGGGGGCTGGCGGCGCTCCAGCGCTCGCGGCTGATCGACCGCCCGGTGGGCGAGTTCGACCGGGCGTTCGACGCGGTCCGCCGCCGCGACTGGGCCGCCGCCCGGCCGCTGCTCGACAAGTTGTTCGTCAAGCCCTAGCCGCCCCGCTCGGGAATCCGCGCAAGGATGCGGACCTTCAGTCCAGAGCCAGCCGTGCGATCAGCAGTCGTGGTCGGGGTCGTGATGTTCGGGGTGGCCGGGTCCGGGCTGTTCAAGCGGGTCGAGGTCCCGCCCCCGGCCGGCGACACCCCCGTGCCGACCGCGAAGCCCTACGGGCTCGCCCGGCCGCCCTTCGGGACGGCCTCGAGTACCAGTTGCGCCGCGGCCTCGTGCCACGGCGGCGGCAAGCTCGACACGCCCCGCAGCGAGTACTCGACGTGGGCCGCCACGGCGTTCACCAACCGCAAGCTCTACGACCCGCACGCCACCGCCTACCGGGTCCTGTTCAACGACGACTCGGTCCGCATCGGCAAGCTGCTCGGCATCAAGGAGCCGCACCGGGAGGCACTGTGCCTCAAGTGCCACTCCACCGAGGGCGTGAGGCCCGAGGAGGCGATGAGCGAGGGGGTCGGCTGTTCGGCGTGCCACGGGCCGTCGGACAAGTGGGTCAACGTCCACATGCTCCCCGAGTGGAAGGCGCTCTCGAACGAGACCAAGTACACCGACTACGGGTTCGTCCCGGGGAAGAACCTCGTCGCCCGTATGACGAACTGCGTCACCTGCCACGTCGGCGACGCCGACCGCGAGGTGAACCACGACCTGATCGCCGCCGGGCACCCGCGGCTCGCGTTCGAGTACACGCGGTTCCAGTTCAACCCGGCGTACCGGCACCACTGGGACGAGGTGCTGCCGCAGCCCGACTTCGAGGTGCGGGCGTGGACCGTCGGCCAGGCCGTGACGCTCCGGGCCGCGACCGATCTGCTCCGGGTCCGGGCCGAGCGGGCCGCCGCGAGCGACAGCAAGACCCCTTGGCCCGAGTTCGCCGGCCTGAGCTGCTACGCCTGCCACCAGTCGGTCACTGGGGGCGACGTGGGCCGCGACGCGGCGCACCCGCGGCGGACGGCGGGCGTCCCGGGGTGGGAGCTGTGGTCGACCGCGGCGGCGGGGGTCGCGGCGGAGCTGTGCCCGGACGCCTTCCCGGGGGTGGCCCCGCCGGGGCTGCGCGAACTCGCCGCACTTCGTAAACTGATGCAAAAGCGGTCACCGGACCCGAAGGCCGTCGCGGCCCGTGCGAAGCGCGCGGTGGCGGAACTCGACGCGTGGCTCGCGGCGCTCCAGGCCGCGCAGGACAAGGGGCAGATGCCCCCGCTCGCCCCGGCCGCGCCCCGCAAGTTCGCGCACGCCCTCGCGGCGGACGCGCTCTCGGCCGACCGGGCGCTGCTCGCGGACTACGACTGGGACGCCAACTCGGCGCACTACCTCGGGGCCGCGGCGATGTACCACGCCGCGGGCGGCCGGGCGAACGAGCCCAGGTGGAGCGGCCCGGTGTTCGGGCTGGCCAGCGAACTGGAGTTCCCGAAGCGGAAGCCCGGCGAGCGGTTCGACAGCCCGGCCGGGTTCGGGGACGCCAGGCGGACGCGGGTCCGCGACTCGTTCCGCGAGTTGTTCGACGCGACCGGCGGCCGGTAACGATCATTTCGCCCCCGGCCGACCGGGCCGGGGGCCTCGCAGAGCAGACACCCGGGGAATGCCATGTGGCGAATGCTGACGGCGTTGGGCGTAGCGGCGGGCGCGGTGGTTCTCGGCCTCGCCTCCGGGTCGCGTGCCACCCCGGCCGCCCCGCAGGACAAGGCCGACCCGCGGCCCGCGGCCGCGCCCGGGTGCGACTACCTCGGCAAGGGGCCGACGCGGGACACCGCGGGCGACCTCTCCGCCGGCATCCAGGCGTGTGAACTGTGCCACGTCGGCTCGACCAAGGGCCAGGCCGCCAAGTTCCTCAAGGTGTACCAGTCCGACGAGTTCGTGCTGCTCAACGAGTCCGAGACCTGGGTGAACTCCGACATCCACAGCCACGCCACCAAGTGCCTGACCGGGCCGCTCGGCAAGCAGATGTCGGCGAACCTCAAGTACAACGTCGCCGAGGCCCCGGCGTGCCTCGCGTGCCACTCGGCCGACAAGAGCCCCACGAAGCCGCTCGCCGACAAGAAGTACAAGGACTTCGCCACCGCCGACGGCGGGGTGAACTGCACCGTGTGCCACGGGCTGTACGAGCGGTGGCAGTCGGACCACTACAAGACGCCGGACCAGGAGGGCCAGCCGCTCCCGTGGCGGTCGAAGGGGCCGGACTACAAGTGGGAGCGGGGCATGGCCGACCTCCGGAACCCGGTGGTGAAGGCCAAGCTGTGCGCGTCGTGCCACATCGGCAACTCGGCCGAGGGCAAGGTCGTCACCCACGAGATGTACGCGGCCGGGCACCCGCCGCTCCCGCCGTTCGAGCTGGCGTCGTACATGGAGGCCGAGCCCAAGCACTGGGCGTACCCGACCGACCCGAAGCTCAAGTACTTCGCCGGCCTCCCGGCCGAGGACCGGTGGAGCAAGTTCCACTTCCACCCCGAGAAGGACGAGTCGTACCTGACCCGGCACTACGCCGTCGGCGCGATCGCGGCGCTGCGGGCCGAGGCCGAGGTGATGCTGGCCGACGCCGAGGCCAGCATCAAGGGCGGCGACGGGATCGACTTCGCCCGGTTCGACTGCTACGCCTGCCACCACGACCTGAAGTACCCCAGCGAGCGGCAGAAGCGGGGGTACGAGTCGGTCCCCGGCCGGCCCACGCTGCGGACCGCGACCGGCGTTCCCGCGTCGCTCGTTGCGAAGCACGCCGAGGGGATCGAGGCCGGCGGGCTGAAGGGCAAGGCCGCCGGGTTCGAGGAGAAGTGGGCGGCGCTGCGGAAGGCCGCGACCTCGCGACCGTTCGGCGACCCGAAGGCGGTGCAGGCGGCCGCGAAGGGCGTGGTCGAGTGGTGCGACGCGTTCCTCGCCGTGCAGTGCGAGGCCGCGGCCCCGCTGTACACCCCGGACCAGGCCAAGCGGCTCCTCGGCATGATCCAGGGGGCGGCGACCGGCCCGTCCTCGCTGGCCGACGCGGAAGCGGCGATGGTGCTGTCGTGGGGCTACCTGACGCTCGCCAAGGAGGCGAAGCTGCCGCTGCCCGACGGGAAGCTCCAGGGGCTGTCGAAGGTGTTCCCGCTGAACGTCCGCGTCGAGCCGTACTCCGCGAAGGGGACGGAGGGCGCGCCCGTGCCGGCCCAGTTCCCGCCGCGAATGAAGGCCGTCAACGCCTTCGAGTCGATGATGTTCCGCGACGCCTTCCTCGGCCTGACCGGCGGGAAGTAATTGGAATTGGCGAGCGGGGGGGGGGGGGCCCCCCCCGGGGTTTAAACACCCGGGGGGGCCGGCCCCCCCCCCGCC
>NZ_JBHYGG010000080.1:0-15386 GCF_051859125.1 Gemmata sp. | reverse complement strand
AACTGTTGGGGCCGATGGTAGTGCGTCCAGCGCGAGAGTAGGTATCGCCGGCTTTAATCACGAACCCGCCGCAGAGCAATCTGCGGCGGGTTCTTGTATTTCCATGAGGTTGTCATGCTGATCTGGCGTGGGCACGGCCTCGTCGTCTTTCCGATCGCGTGTCTCGGCATTGGCTTCGCCCGTCACCTCGCCCACGACCTCCGCCTCCCCTGGATCGGCTTTCTTGTCGTTATTGCGTCGAGCGGGCTCCTTGCGTTCCTCGCCCGCCAACTCTCGCGATCGCCTATTCCTGATGAGAACGAACACTATCCAACCGAGGACTATTCCGCTTCTCTTCCACCGCCCCCCCCACCTCCAACTCGTTCCAGGGGTGCGCCGCCTTGGCAGCGGACAGCTCCGGCGCCGTGGAATCGTCAACCGCTCTCGCCTCGAGCTGCTGAGCGCGATGCACACCGTGTGGAAGGCCCCCCTGCGGACAACGATTTCTTTTTCATCCCACTGATAGCCTGGCCTTTGATTATCCTGGTGGTCGGTGCATTCGTCGTCTTCACCAAAGCAGCTGCCTGACCGGTGCGCTCACTCACCCTCCAATTCCACGTCGCGAAGGTCCGTCAGGAACATGTGACCCGGTTTGTGCGTGATCGCGAACGGCGGTTTCGCCTGCATCACTACCGCCTGTGGTGTGACTCCGCAGGCCCAGAACACCGGCTGCTCGCCCGCTCGAACCTCGACCGCGTCTCCGAAGTCTGGCTTGCTGACGTCGCGAATCCCGATCGCGCCCGGGTCTCCGAGGTGGACCGGTGCGCCGTGGGCTCGCGGGAAGCGGGAACAGATCTGAGTTGCCTTCACGGCGTGAGCGGGGAGTAGCGGCCGCATTGAGACGACTAACGGACCCGAGAACCGGCCCGCGGGCCGACACGCGATGTTGGTGCGGTACATCGGCACGTTCACGTTCTGCTCGATGTGCCGCACGGGAACCCCGGCGGTCATCAACGCGTTCTCGAACGTGAACGAGCAGCCGATCACGAACGAAACCAGGTCGTCCCGCCAGTGCCGCGTGATCTCGGTTGGCTCCTCGACCAGTTCGCCGTTCCGCCAGACACGGTAGGCGGGGAGGTCGGTTCGCAGGTCGCTTCCCGCCGCTACGAACTTCGGTTCGGGATCACCGGGTTCGGTCACGTCGAGCAGCGGGCACGGCTTCGGGTTCCGCTGGCAGAACAGCAGGAAGTCGAACGCCCACTCCCGCGGCAGTACGACGAGGTTGGCCTGTACGAAGCCGAGCGCGAGGCCCGGCGTCGGCCCGGTGAGTTCGCCGCGGCGACACGCCGCACGCACGTCGGCCCCTGATGCGTTTCGCAGATCGGCGCCCATCACGACTCCAGGATCTCGCGGATGCGGACGAGCGGCCTGGCGTACTCGTCCCACGGCAGCCCGTCCACGGTCGCGGTCTGCTGGCCGGTGACGCCGTCCACGAGCGGCCCCGCACGAACCATCACTTCGAGGATCTCGCGCTCGCGGTCCGGGTCGAACAGGTCCGCAGGCGGCTTAACTTCTCGCAGAACGTACACCCCCGCCGCGAGCGCATACGCGCCCCAGTTGCTGACACCCGCGACGATGAGGTGATCCGTCGGCACGCGGCAGTGGATGAGGTCGCCGTTGGGGATGTTCTTAACGACCGTCTCGTGCGGAATCTTTCCCATGCCGATCTCGTTCCCGCCGTCGCCGATGCCAAGGTTGGTGTAGTTCCGATTGATCGTTGGCTTAGAAAACACCGACAGACTTCGATGGAGTTGGTCTGAGATGTCGCGACCGCGCATCGAGTAAGCACGACCGTCGCTCGCCGGTCCGGCCCGCTCAAGGGCGAGGAAGTGCCACGGGGCTGCATCCAACTCATCCCCGTAATCGACCGTTACACCCGCTAGCATTGTTAATTCGTTCGGCTGTTCATGCTGCATCGCGCTGGAAGGAATTCCGATGGCTCTTAACCCCGACAGCACAGCCTTCATTCCCTGCGGTTCCGTGTTGATAATGACACAATCTCCGAGCCGCGGGAGAGAGCTGGCCAGGAAGACGGCTCCTAGTAACCCATCAGTCTCGGGTGCTGGTGGAGTCGCCGTGGGAATGAAGAACCCCGTAATGATTGAGAGTGTCACCCGTGGAACGCGAGTCAAAACGCGGCACGCGGCCTCGAAGTCGCCCGCAGTCGCGGTGAAGAGGTTGTCGTGCGGGTCGCGGGCCAGGCCGCGGTTGCCGGGGTCGGTCTGCACGGCCGCCAGGATCGCGGCGAGCTTCTCGTCGGTGGTCATGGGGATGAGGCGAGTAGGTGGGCGAAGCGGCCGCGCCAGATCTTCGGCACGTCGGCCTTCACCGTGATCGGTTCCTTCGACGTCGGGTGCAGGAACGTCAGGCTGTGTGCGTGCAGCGCGACCGAGTGGCCGAGTACCTGGTCGCTGCCGTACTTCAGGTCGCCGTAGATCGGGCACGCGCGGCTCGCGAGTTGAACGCGGAGTTGGTGCTTGCGGCCGGTGTGTGGGCGGAGTTCGAGCCACGTCAGCCCGTTGTGCCGGCCGCGGACCACGAAGAGCAGCCGTGCAGACTGAGCCCCCGGCGTGTCCTTCGGCACTACCTCGACGCGGGTGCTCGGCTCGTCCTTCTTCAGGTAGTCCTCGAGCGAACCCGTGTCGCTCTTGAGCCACGGGGCCAGCGCCGCCCCGCGGCTCCCGGGGGGCGGGTCCTCAACCACGGCCCAGTATTGCTTCTCGACCATCCCCTCGCGGAACTGCTCGCACAGCCGCGCCGCCGACTTGCTCGTGCGTGCGAAGACGAGCGCGCCGCTCACCGGCTTGTCGAGCCGATGCACGACGCCGAGGAACACGTTGCCGGGCTTGTCGTACTTCTCCTTGAGGTACGACTTGGCGAGGCGGTCGACCGTCTCGTCCTTGCCGTCGAAGTGCGTGGTCGGCCACCCCGCCGGCTTGTTCAGCGCGAGGCAGTGGTTGTCTTCGTACAGGATGTCGAGCGCGTCAGCGAATGACATGGGGACATCATAACGGAAGCGGGCGCCGCTCGAAACCGATGTCTGCCTCGAGCATCGCGGCTACCGCGAGCAAGTCGTCCTCGCACCACCGCTCGCCGGTGAGTTGAACGGCGAGGGGGAGCCCGTCGGCCGTCCACGCGACGGGCAGCGACACCGTCGGCAGACCGGTGTAACTCCACGGCGAGTTGAACGCGGGGCTGCCGGTCGTTTCGGCGCTCGGGGCGGGGCCGGTGGCTGCGGGAGTGAGGAACGTCCTCCAATTGTCCACGAACGCCGGTTCGCTCTCCTCGCGGTAGTGCTCCATGAGCTGTTTCGCGCGAACGTATTGTGGGGCCGGTGTACTCAATCCCATCTCGATCAGTCGCCGGACATTCGGCGGGTAGTCGTCGGGGTGGCGGCGCATGCGTTCGCCGTGGTACGCGGCGGCTTCCACGGCCATGATGAGGTGCTGGAAACGTGGCACATCCGAGAACGAGGGCGGCAGCGGCAGTTCGTTCCACTCCCAACGGTTCGTTTCCGTTCTCTCGGGAAGCGAGGAATCCGTCCTCTTCCGCAGGGTCGCGATGGCCGTGTTCATCTCCGGGACGGCGGTCGCGGGGAAGCCGGGGAGCAGGGAGAGCCTCCGCCGCCGGTCGTGGTACATCTCGTTACTGAGTTCGGATTCGTAATGGTACGGGACCGGCGGGCTGTCCTTCGGGTCGTCGTTGGTTCGGGCAAGCGGTTGGAGGAGAATCGCCAGGTCGCGGACGCAGTTCGCCATCGCGCCGACGTGATCGAGGCTCGGTGCGAGCGGCAGCACGCCGTCCACGCTCACGCGGCGATACGTCGGCTTGATGCTGTACACGCCACAGTAGCTCGCCGGGCGGGTGATTGAGCCCCCGGTCTGCGACGCCAGTGCGCCCAGGCACATCCCGCACGCCACGGCCGCCGCCGAGCCGCTCGAACTCCCCCCGGGTGTGCGGTCCAGGTTCCACGGGTTCCGCGTCACGGGCGGGTCGAAGCTCGCGTAAGCGGTCGTGACCGTCTTGCCGAGGATGATCGCGCCGGATTGCCGCAGCCGCTCAACGCACGTCGCGTCGCGGCGGGCGTAGCTGTTCGCCCAGCCCTTCGAGCCGCACCCCGTCGGCATGTCGAACACGTCGATGATGTCCTTGATGCCGACCGGGACGCCGTGGAGCGGGCCGCGGTTCTGGCCGGTCTTCAGTTCAGCTGTGAGGCGCTCGGCCTGCTCGCGGGCTCCTTCGAGGTCGAGGTACGCCCATGCGTGGACGCGGTCCTCGTACCGCTCGATGCGAGCGACGCACTGGTCGAGGAGTTCGACCGGCGTGAGGTCGCCGGTGCGGATGAACCCGGCGGCCGCGGTGATTGTCGTTGGTTCGGGCATGGTCGTACATTACCACGGGTAGAAACTCCTGGCTATTCCCTGCGACCCCTTCGGGTCCGGACGCGGAGCGGCGATGAGCAAGGTGAAGGTGGCGATCCTCGGCGGGTCGGGGTACACGGCCGTCGAACTGCTGAAGATCCTGGTGCGGCACCCGCACGCCGAGGTCGTCGCCGCCACGTCGCGGCAGGACGAGCACATCGCCGACTTGCACCCGGGCCTCCTCGGCCGCATCGACCTGCGGTGCGAGCCGTTCAACCCCGACGCGCTCAAGGCGAAGGGGGTCCAACTGGCGTTCGCGTGCCTCCCGCACGGCAACAGCATGGAGAGCATTCCGCCGCTGCTCGACCGCGGCATTCGGGTCGTCGATCTCAGCGCCGACTACCGCCTCCGCGACGTGACGGTCTACGAGGAGTGGTACAAGGAGAAGCACCAGGACCCGGCGAACCTCGCGCACGCCGTCTACGGGCTGCCCGAGGTGTACGGCGACGCGATCAACTCCGCGAAGCTCATCGCGAACCCGGGGTGCTACCCGCAGTCGGCGATCCTCGGCCTCGCCCCGCTCGCCGCGAACGGCCTGATCGACCTGAACGCGATCATCGTCGACAGCAAGAGCGGCGTGAGCGGGGCCGGCCGCACGCCGAAGCTCACGACGCACTTCCCCGAGTGCAACGAGAGCGTGTCGGCCTACGCGGTCGGCACGCACCGCCACACGCCCGAAATCGAGCAGGCGCTCAGCGACGTGGCCGGGAAGCCCGTGTCGGTGATCTTCACCCCGCACCTGATCCCGATGGACCGCGGCATCCTCAGCACCTGCTACGCCCCACTAACGCGGCCCGCGACCGACGCCGAACTGACACACCTCTACCGCGAGTATTACGCCGGCAAGCCGTTCGTTCGCGTGCGAACCACCCCGCCAGCAACGAAGGACACGACCGGCACGAACTTCCTCGACGTGTGCGTGAAGGTGGTCCGCGGCCGGGCGGTCGTTGTCGCGGCGGAGGACAACCTCGTCCGCGGCGCGTCGGGCGTTGCGGTGCAGAACTTCAACCGCATGTACGGCTTCGACGAGCGCACGGGGCTGCTGTGATGGACCTGCTCGCGCAACACGAGGCGTTCCTGCGGGCGATCTTCGACGCCCCCGGCGACGACACCCCGCGCCTCGTGTATGCGGACTTCCTGCAGGAAAACGGCGAGGACGACCGGGCCGAACTGATTCGCGTTCAGTGCGAACTTGCGAGGATGAACGACGACTGTGACCCCGGGCGCTGGGCGGCGCTCGAAGAGCGGAACCAGTGGCTGTCGCAGGTCGCGGTGCCGTGGAACAAGGTGCGGACCGGCAACGGCGTGACGATGAACCGCGGCTTGTGGCGCGAGTCGTTCGCCGAGGGCGTGGCCGTTACCGTCGAAGACCTCGATGACCCACTCAAGTTCCGTGAGTGGGTCGTGCGGGTGAACCCCGCGTGGTACGGCGAGACCAAGCTCTACGTGCGAGCCGAGTCGCGTCTTGAGCACGACTGGGTCGTTGGGGCGCAACTCCAGTCCACGCACACCCACGCGCTGTATGGTCTACCGTTCACGCAACAGGTTACGGATTGGAACCTGTCGGGACACCTTGTGGAGTGCAACCCGCCGCCGCCCGATCTGAGCGACTTCCTTCCCTTCGTGAACGGGGGGCCGCAACCGGGCGACATGGTTATCTGTCCTGCCCTGTCACAGAGCGCGGTAGACGGGCTTGTTCGGCACAAGGGGGTCAAACGGATTCGGACTCTCGACCTGCGAAATAACCGCCTCGGCGGTGAGGCCGTCCGACTTCTCGTTAAGTCGCCGTACCTTGAGAACCTCCAGTGTCTCCGATTGCTGGACGGGAATCACCTCCGAGGCAAGCTATGGCAAGAGGTCATCGAGCGGTTCGGCGAAGATGTCGTTGAGTGAGCGGCTCACCTCGGAGATTTCGTGATGCAATTCGTCGTGCCCGTTGTCGCGCTGTTCGCGGTCGCGGCGCCGCAAGCGTACTCCGCCAAGGTCGAGAAGGTCGAGCTGCCGGCGGCGCTCGCCGAGGCGGTCCGCAAGACCCTCGATCCGCAAGCGCTGGTTGTGCGGAACGGCGACGCCGATGTGATGCGGGTCTGGTTCGTCGCGGAGGTCCCGGCGAAGGCCAACGAAGACCAGATCAAGAACGGCCTCACCTACCGCGAGATCCCCGAGGGCGCGCTCGTCGGTGCGATCGAGTTCCCCGAAGCATTCACCGACTTCCGCAAGCAGGAACTCGCGGCAGGCGTCTACACGCTGCGGTTCGCGGTGCAGCCCGACATCGGCGACCACACCGGCACCAGCCCGCACCCGGACTTCTGCCTCCTCAGCCGGGCGGCCGACGACACGGATGCCGAACCGATCGAGAAGAAGAAGCTCGTCGAGGTCAGCAGCAAGGTGAACGAGGGTCGGCACCCGGCGGTGCTGCTCCTGTGGCCGAACAACAGCAAGGACGTGGGCGTGAAGGTGCTCGACAAGGGGGCCGGTGTGCTGGTCGCGACGGTGCGGCGGCCCGTGGCGGCCGACGGCGGGAAGGCGACGCTCGGGTTCGCGGTGACGGTCGCGGGGGTGCGGAAGGAGTGAGCGGAAACGGAACCGGCGACCGCAAGGTCGCCGGCGTTGACTGTCAGGGGGCCCCGACCTTCTTGCCGTTCACCTCGGGCGGGCCGCCGGGGAAGCGGAGGAACGCGGCGTCGTCGGCCGGGTTCTGTGGGGTGGGCAGTTGAGGGTTCTCCACCCGCGCGAGCTTGAGGTCCACGTTGCCGCCGCCGGCGTCCGGGCCGTAGGCGTTGGTGTCGGCCGTCGTGCCCGGGATGTTCCCGCCGCCGCCGTTGCCCTTGCCGCAGTCCTGCACCTTGGCGAAGTAGTTCTGGCGGACGGCCAACTCGAAGGTGTTCGGCTGCACGTTGTTCAGGTCGAACTCCAACCCGACGCGGCAGTCGTACACGGTGTTCGAGGTGACCTGGGCCTTGAGCGACCGGTTGGTGGGTCGGAGGAACGAGATGGCCGATTCGAGGTTCGCGAACCGGTTCCCGGTCACCTCGACGTCGGTCGTCGCGGCGTCGAACCGGACGCCCTTACCCGTCTGCCCGCCCGTTTGGCCCTCGAACCGACAGCCCCGGACGGTCACCCGGCGGTTATCGTTTTCGCCGCGGGTCGCGGCATCGAGGAGCACGCCGGCCTGTCCGCTCCCGATGTGGAACCGGACGTGATCGAGGGTGATGAACCGCCCGTCGGCCCCGGCCGCGTTGTAGAAGTGAACGCCCGCGCCCGTGGCACCGCGCACCACGCACGACTCGAGGGCGAACCCGGGGCACGATCCGGTCACCTGGACGGCGACCTTGGTCTTGCCCCCGGCGTCGAACTCGAGGTTCCGAACCCGCACGCCCTCGACGCTGTTGACGAGGAGCAGGGGGGCCTCGCTCGGTAGCTTGGCCTCCAGAACGGTCGGCTTGCCGTCCCGGACCACGCCCTCGAGGATCATGTCCTTGTGCTTCTTCGCGTCGAGCCGGATGGGCCCGGTCACGAGCTTCGTCTTGGCGATGACGATGGTGTCGCCGGGCTGGTACCGGTTGAGCGCGTCGCCGAGCGTGGCCACGGTCGTGGCCGGGTCCTCGCCGTCGCCGACGGTCCACTTCTTGGGCCCGTCGACGGACTGGGCCGGCGGCGGACCCGCGTGGAAGAACGCGAAGTAGACCCCGACGCCGGCGGCGACGAGCAGGAGCAGGCCGAGCGCGCCGAGGAGCACCTTGTTGCTGCCGCCCGGTTCGTCCGGGACGGGGGGGCGGCGGCCGGCGCGCGGCGGGGGCTTCGGCTGCTTGTTCGCCGGCACGCGGATCGACTGGCTGGCCCGCGAGCCGCGCTTGTTGACGGCGGAACCCGCGGACGGCCGCTGGGTGTTCCCGTTGTTCGTGGTGGGGGTGTTGAGGTCGTCGCCGAAGTCGGCGAACGGCTGCGGGTCGGGCTCGGCGCGGGGCGCGGCGGGCAGCGCGGACATGGCCGGCTGGGTCGCCACCGGCGACAGGCCCGGGGGCAGGCTCACCGACTGGTGCGACGGCCGCGGGAGGGTCATGGCGGCCGTCGAGATGGCGCTCGTGGTCGGCCCGACGCGGGAGTCGCCGCGGGCCGCGGCCGACACCTGCGGCATCTCGCGCTCGGCCGGGGGCGGGATCGGGGTCGCGACCCACGGGGACAGCGCCGCCATCACATCGGCCGGGGTCTGGAACCGGTTCTCGACCTTCTTGGCCATCATCTTGTCGACGATGGCGATGACCTCGTCGGGCACGTCGGCCCGGAACGTCTTGATCGACTTGGGCTGGCGGTTCTGGTGCCAGATCAGCTTCTGGGCGACCGAGCCCTCGGGGAACACGGCGCTGCCGGTCAGCAGGAAGTAGAACGTCGCGCCGAGCGAGTAGATGTCGGCCCGGATGTCCACGGTGTGGCTGTCGAGGGCCTGCTCGGGGGCGAGGTAGTCGGCCGTGCCGAGGACGTTCTCGTCGTACTTCTTGGTGACGTTGTCCTCCTCGTCGTAGAAGAACCGGGCCAGGCCCATGTCGAGGATCTTCACCACGCCGGTGCGGTCGAGGAGGATGTTGCCGGGCTTGACGTCGCGGTGGATCAGCCCCATCTCGTGGGCGTGCTGGAGGCCGACGGCCGAGGCGTAGATGTAGTGGCACGCCCGGAGCATGTCGAGCTGGCCGAACTTCTTGACGAGGTCCTGGAGGTTGGTGCCGTCCACGTACTCCATGACGAGGAAGTGGAGGTTCTCGTCCTGGTCGATGTCGTAGGCCCGGACGATGTTCGGGTGGTCCACGGCGGCGACGGCGCGGGCCTCGCGGTAGAACCGCTCGAGGCTGGACGGGTCGTCGGCCTTGGCGGTCGGGAGCACCTTGATGGCGACCCGCCGCCGCATCATCTTGTGCTCGCAGAGGAACACCTGGGCCATGCCCCCGGCCCCGAGCTTCTCGAGCACCTTGTACTTGCCGATCGTGAACCGCTTGTACTTGCCCTGGAGGAGCTGCTCGGCCTGGAAGTAGGTGAGGATGCCGTCCTTGACGAGGACGCCGGCGAGCCGCTGCGGTTCGGCCGGGACCCCCCCGGTGCCGCTCATCTTCTGGAGGCAGGACCGGAGCTTGGCCTCGTCGGCGACCCCACTCCGCTGGACCAGTTCCAGGAGTTCGTCGGCGTTGGCGGGGGGGGGCATTGTGAACCTCTCCGCGGGGGCAGGGAACCCGGAACGGAGGCCGTTAAAGGACAACGATGGGAGATACTGGCCTAAGTATAGGTCAACCGCACTTCGATTGGGAGATATTTTTTTGCCCCCGTTCTCGATGCGAGACTGGGGGATTTCTCCGCCCCCGCCGGGCGGGCCGCGTCACCGGTCGGGGGCGCGGTTCGTCGCGGGCGGGGCCTGCTGTTCGCCCTTGCCCAGGAGGTACGCCCCGACCATCCCGGCCACGAAGATCAGGCCGAGCAGGACGCCCACGAGGATCGAGAACCCGGTCCGCTTCGGCGGGGCGCCGCGGTCGCGCCGCCCGCGGGGGGCGTCGCGCTCCGCGCCCGAATCGTCCCCCTCCGCGTCGCCGTCGTGGTCGCGGCGGGTCGGGATGGGGGCGGTCGGGGCGCTCAGCCCGCGGCCGGTGGACTCGGTCCCGACGCGGGACCGGCCGTTGCGGCCGGTGAACTTCGGCCCCTCGCCGGACCCGTTGGTGCCGGCGAGCGGGGTGTTGGTGCCCACCGCCCCGGCCTTGGTCGAGGTGCGGACCGACGAGTTGGACCCGGACGACCGGGCCAGCGCCCCGCGGCCCGACCCGAACAGCACCCGGGCCAGGGGCAGGGACGAGCCCGAGGCCGACATGTTCGGGGCGGCCAGGGACTGGACGAGCGGGCAGTGGATCGGCATCTCCCGGGCGGCCGGCGGGGGCACCGGCTCCTCGGCCCACTCGGCCAGCGCCTCGGCCACCTCGATCGGCTCCTGGTACCGGTCCTTCGGGTGCTTCGCCATCATCTTCCGGAGCACCGCCAGCATCGCCGGGGGCACGTCGGCCCGGAACGACTCGACCGGCCGCGGCTCCTTGGTCTGGTGCGCGACCAGCTTCGCGGCGATGGTCCCGTCCGGGAACGGGGTCTGCCCGGTGAGCATGAAGTACATCGTGCCGCCCAGGGCGTAGATGTCGGCCCGGATGTCGACCATGTTGCTGACGGCCTGCTCCGGGGCCAGGTAGTCGGCCGTGCCCAGGACGCACTTGTCGTCGTACTTCTCGGTGACGCTGTCCTGCTGCTTGTTGAAGAACCGGGCCAGGCCCATGTCGAGGACCTTGATGACCCCGCCGCGGTCGAGGAGCAGGTTGCCGGGCTTGATGTCGCGGTGGACCATGCCCAGCTCGTGCCCGTGCTGCATCCCGACGGCCGACTGCGCGATGTAGTGGGCGGCCCGGACCGGGTCGAACGGCTTCTTCTCGACGATGTAGCGGGCGATGATCTCCTGCAAACTCGTGCCGTCCACGTACTCCATGACGAGGAAGTGGAGCTTCTCGTAGTGGTCGATGTCGTAGGCCCGGACGATGTTCGGGTGGTCGAGGGCGGCGACGGCCCGGGCCTCGCGGTAGAACCGCTCCTCGTTCGACTTGTCCTCGAGCTTCTCGACCGGGAGCACCTTGAGGGCGACGAGCCGCCGCATCATCGTGTGCTCGCACAGGTACACCGCGCCCATCCCGCCCGCGCCGATGAGTTCGAGCAGCCGGTACTTGGCCCCGATGGTGAACCGCTTGTACCGGCCAAGGCGGAGCTGCTTGGCCTGGAAGAACGTGAGGAGCGACTCGCGGACGAGGAGGTTGGCGACCTGGTCGACCGACTGGAACGGGGCGCCGGCGGCCTGGTGGCGTTCGAGGACCGGGTCCAGCTTGTCCGGCGGAACGAGCCCGCTCTTCCGGAGGATGTCCAGAAACTCGGGCGCGGTCGAAGGGGCGGGCATGTGCTGTCCTCGTCCCGCGGGGCCAGGGCGTCCCGCGGGACGCGCTCTGGACCCGTGCGGCAAGCCGGGCAAGACGCGCCGGTTTCGCCGGGGGTGGTACTTACTCTGTGCGGGGGGGCTGCGGGGTGCAAGGGACCGGGGCGCATTTTGCGGAGAATTCGACCGGTGCGGGGCGCCCCACTGGCGCGTCCCCTGTCCCCGGTCCGGTCCGCGGGCGCCGCACAACCGACGCAATGGTATCATATCGTGTCGTCGGATTAAGAGGGAACTCCATGCGCCGAGAATTGCGGACGGTGAAGGCCGTGTGCCCCCACGACTGCCCGGACACGTGCGGCATGGTCGTCGGCGTGGACGACGCGACCGGCCGGGCCGTCGAGTTGCGGGGCGACCGCGACCACCCGTTCACCCGCGGGTTCCTGTGTCAGAAGGTCGCGCCGTACCTCGACCGCGTGTACCACCCGGACCGGCTCACGCACCCGCTCCGCCGCGTCGGGAAGAAGGGCGAGGGCAAGTTCGAGCGCGTGAGTTGGGCCGCGGCGGTCCGCGAGATCGCCGACCGGTTCCGGGCGATCGCGGTGTCCGAACACGGCCCGCAGGCGGTCCTGCCGTACAGCTACGCCGGCACGATGGGCAAGCTCATGTACGGGAGCCTCGACCGGCGGTTCTTCCACCGCCTCGGGGCGTCGCTCCTCGACCGCACGATCTGCGCGACGGCCGGGGCCGCAGGGTGCGACGTGACCCTCGGCACGCGGGCCGTGATCGACCCCGAGGACGCGGTCCACGCCCGGTACATCGTGAACTGGGGCTCGAACACGTCGGTCACGAACACGCACTTCTGGCGGATCGAGCACGAGGCCCGCAAGCGCGGCGCGCGGATCGTCACCATCGACCCGTACAAGTCGCCGACGGCCGCGAAGTCGGACTGGTGGCTCCCGGTGCGGCCCGGGACCGACGGCGCGCTGGCGCTCGGCGTCATGCACGTGATCTTTCGCGAGGGCTGGCAGGACGACGACTATCTGAACAACCACTGCGTCGGCGCGGCCCCGCTCCGCGACCGGGTGATGCGCGAGTACCCCGTTTCGCGCGTGTCCGAAATCACCGGCCTGTCGGTCGCGGAGATCGAGCAGTTCGCGAGGGAGTACGCCCGGTCGCGGGAGCTGTTCGGCGGGCCTTCGCTGATCCGCTTGAACTACGGGCTCCAGCGGCACGGCGGCGGCGGCACGGCGGTCCGCACGGTCGTGTGCCTCCCGGCGCTCACCGGCGACTGGCGCTACCCCGGGGCCGGCGCGTTCCTGAGCACGAGCAAGGTGGCGGCGTTCGACGACGCCTACCTGACCCGGCCGGACCTGATCCCGAAGGGGACACGCACGGTCAACATGATCCAACTCGCCGAGGCGCTGCACGGCGAGCTCCCCGGCCCGCCCGTGCAGGCCCTGTTCGTGTACAACTCGAACCCGGCCGCGGTCGCCCCGGACCAGTCGCGGGTGCTGTCGGGGCTGATGCGCGACGACCTGTTCACGGTCGTCCACGACCAGTTCCAGACCGACACCGCCGACTACGCCGACATCGTGCTCCCCGCCACGTCGCAGCTCGAACACTTCGACCTGCACGCGACCTACGGGCACCTCTACGTCCAGGCCAACAACCCGGCGATCGCGCCGCTCGGCGAGGCGAAGCCGAACACCGACGTGTTCCGCCTCCTCGGCGCGGCGATGGGGTTCGAGCCGGAACTGTTCGCGGAGACCGACGAGGAACTGGCGCGGCGGTGCATGGGCGCGTCTGTGCCCACTCCCCTTGTGGGAGAGGGTGGCCGCGAGTCTTCGAGCGGCCGGGTGAGGGGTGGAGCGAACGGAGAGGGGGAGGCTTACCCCTCACCCGGCGGCGAAGCGCCGCCACCCTCTCCCGCAAGGGGAGAGGGCGAAAGCCAACATCCCGCGCTCGCGGGCATTACCCTGGAAGCAACCAAGGCCGGGCCAGTGCGGTTCAAGGTGCCGCGGGGGTGGGCGCCGTTTGCCGAGGGGAACTTCCCGACGCCGAGCGGCAAGTGCGAGCTGTACTCCGATCGCGAGGGGCGGGCCGGCCGCGACCCGCTCCCGCACTACGTGCCCCCGCACGAGGACCCGCAGACCAGGCCCGAACTGGCCGCGAAGTACCCGCTTCAGTTGCTGACGCCGCCGGCCCCGTCGTTCCTGAACTCGACGTTCGCGAACCTCGATCACGCCCGCCGAGAGGCCGGCGAGCGGACGCTGGAGATCCACCCGGCGGACGCCGCGCGGCGCGGCATCGCGGACGGCACGATGGTGAGCGTGTACAACGGCCGCGGGCGGTTCCGGGCGCGTGCGGTGGTCGGCGAGACGGTGAAGCCGGGGGTGGTGGTGTCGCTCGGGCTGTGGTGGCGCAAGTGGACCGACGACGGCGCGAACTGCAACACCACCACCAGCACTGCCGCGACCGACCTCGGCGGCGGCGCGACGTTCTTCGACAACCTTGTGGAAGTGGAGCACGTTGCGGTATAGGGTCCGGTGATCCCGCACTCACGGAGGGGTGGCGATGGTCGCGATTTGCCTGCTGCTGGCCTGGTGGTGCCACGAGCGTGCGGAGGTCGCGAGCTTCACCGAGTCGCTCGCGAAGCTGCGCTCCGAGTTCCGCACGATCGAGGTCGAGTTCACGCTCGCGCGGCGGGACGCGGTGTTCGGAACGACCACCGAGTTCGACTGTCGCTTCGCGATGGCTCGCGGGAAGGACGGTAGGCAGAGTGGGATGCTTCGCTTCCGGCCGAAGGGCGACCCGGGGAACGCCGAGACGTGGGTGCTCCGCGGCACCGACCTGTACGAGTTCAACGACCCATACCGCACCCTCACGGTCCACACGGGGACCGACGGCAACGTCCTGGGTTACGCGGCCGGCGCGTGGCCCGGTCTGTGGCTGCTCGACCGAGACGAGTTCAAGAAGCGGTGCGAGGTCCGCGTGTTCAAGCGCGACGCCCACTACTGCTACTTCGAAGTGAAGGCGAAGGAGAAGACGGGAACCTGGTCGCACCGGCTCGCGGTCGCGAAGTGCGACGGCTCGGTGCGTCAGGTGTTCTGCGCCCTGCCCAACGGCGACACGGAACACGTGAAGGTGTCGAAGTGGGCCGTTGGTGCCGGCATCAAGACGGACGACTTTCCGGACCCCGACCGCCTCCACGACGGGTGGAAGGTCGTCGAGTGGCCGGGACGGGATAAGTTGTGGGAGCGCGTCGCAGGGAAGACCCAGGAACACCTGGCACGGCCGACCAAATGACCATCGACCAACTCACGCACCGCGACGAGCCGGCTGCGGTCGCGACCCTTGCGGCGGCGTTCGCGGAGTACCCGCTGTTCGCGCTGCTGTGCCCGGACGCGGCGCGGCGGCCGCGGGCCGTCGAGGTGTTCTGCCGGTACGTGTTCCGCGTGTCGGTGCGGTGCAGCGGCGTGTTCGCCACGCCGGACCGGGCCGCCGTGATGTGTACGTGGCTGCCGGGGCAGGAGTGGCCGGGCAGATGGACTGCCTTCCGGTCCGGCGGGCTCGGGCTGCTCGCCACTTATGGCTGGCGCGGGAGCCGGTTGCTGCTCGAACTGGAGCGGGGGTTCGACCTCGCCCGCGTCAAGCACTGCGTCGGCCCGCACTGGTACGTTCCGCTGCTCGGCGTGCGGCCCGACATGCAGCGCAAGGGGCTGACGCGGGCGCTGTTCACGCCGATGTTCGCCGCCGCCGACCGCCACAAGGTGCCCGTGTACCTGGAGACGATGACGCCGACCAACGTCGAGGTCTACAAGAAGCTCGGGTTCGTGCTGGCCGGCGAGAGCGAGATCCCGGCCGGCACGCGGCACTACGAGCTGATCCGCCGGCCCTAAGGGTGACTCATACCCGCTCCGGTTGATCGGTGCTGGTCCGAGCCCGAGCGCCGAGCGAGGGTCAGCGTGAACCCTCGCTCGGCGCTC
>NZ_JBHYGG010000079.1:0-75729 GCF_051859125.1 Gemmata sp. | reverse complement strand
CCCCCGGTCTCGGGGGAGAGGTCGCGACGAGGCTCTGCGAGTCGCGGGTGAGGGGGCGAGCGCTCGTCCTGCCCCAGCCGCGCCACTCCATTCCGCCACCACTTCTTACGCCCCGATGCCCGCGACCGCGGCCGCGACCCGGGCCACTTCCTCGGGCAGCGGGGTCCGCTTGTACCGGTAAACCCCGTTGCCGAAGTTCACCTCGGCGTCCTCGTCGGCCCGCATCTGCTCACCGACGCACAAGACGAACTTGCCGGGCACGCCGCGCTGGAGCTTCTTGTAGTGCTCCTCCACGTCCCCCTTCCGCCAGAACCCGTACACCTCGACGAACACCTTCTTGCCGGTCACCGGGTGCGTCAGTTCGAAGTCCGGCACCCACACGCCGCCGGGGAGGTTGATCGGGTGCGGCTCGGTCGCGAGTACCCAGCCCTTCACCTTCGTCGCGAAGCTGTCCGCGAACATCTGCAACTCGGGCGGCGTGTAGACGCCGAAGTCCGCGGTGTGCGACCGCAGCCCGTCGGCGCCGGAGAGCGCGAACAGCTTCTCCTTGCGCTCGGTCCCCCACCGAACGTTCGCCTTCAGGTCGAACGTCTTGCAGTGCAGCAGCGCCGGCAGGAACAGCGCGAGCTGCATGCCGTACTTGTTCGTCGAGGAGAACAGCGACAGCGGGCCGTCGAGCTTGAGCGTGTACGAGTTCCCGGCCGACTCGTTGATCGAGCAGATGAGCCGGTGGAACTTGACCGCCCGGAACAGTTGCCGGAACCGGGCCGGGGTCTCGCCCCAGATGCGGACCTCCATCGCCGTGCAGCGGAGCAGGATCGCCTGCGCCAGCGCGACGTTGTACCGGTTCAACAGGTGCTCGGGGCTGATGTCGTCGAACGCCTGCACCCGCTGCTCGTCCTTGAGGTCCGCGAACAGCGAGCGGTCGATCTGCTCGGGCGTCAGCGGGGCGGTCAGCGACCGCCCGACCTCGGCGAGAACGGCGGCGCGGTCGAAGGGGACGCCGGCCTTCGCCGCCTCGGCCCGTGCCACCGCGGCTGCGACGAACGCGGCCTCGCGCAACTCCCCCGGCGGCTGCTCGGCCTCGACCTCGAACTCGCACCGGTCTTCGAGGAGCTTGGCGAGCCCGGCCGGGAGCAGCCCCCGCGGCCCCTCGGGAATGAAGTCGGTCAGGTCCTCGGCGATCTCCCCGCGGGTCCGCCCCGGAGAGTCGCGGTACGCCAACAGGAGTTGATCCGCCAGCGCCACGAGCGACGGGTCGGCCGGCTCGATGTAGAGCGGGACCAGTTTGTTCTTGGCGTGCCGCACCCGGACGAGTTTTCCTGTGAGCACCGGACACTCTCCTCGGGTGAACGCCGGGCGGCCGCGGGGCCGCCGTGCCGCCATTTTAGCCGCCGCGCCGGTCGCGTCCCGGGACACCTCGCAAGCCGGCGGCGAAAGCCTTAGACTCACACTATGCGGATCGCGATCGTCAACGACCTGGCCCTGGCGCGTGAAGTCCTCCGGCGGCTCGTCCTCTCCGTTCCGGGGAACTCGGTGGCGTGGCAGGCCGGGGACGGCGACGAGGCCGTGCGCAAGGCCGCCGCGGACCGGCCCGACGCGATCCTCATGGACCTAGTGATGCCCCGGCTCAACGGGGTCGAGGCCACGCGGCAGATCATGCGGGCGTCGCCGTGCCCGATTCTGGTGGTCACCGCCACCGTCACCGGGAACTACGAACTCGTCATCCGGGCCATGGGGGCCGGGGCGCTCGACGCCGTGGAGACGCCGACGTTCGGGGCCGACGGCTCGGTCCTGAACGGCGACAAGCTCGTCGCCCGGCTCGCGAAGCTGGGCGCGGCGCTCGGTGACGTCACGCGGTCGTGGCTGGCCGTTCCCGTTCTGCCCCCGCCGCCCGCTCCGTCCCGGACCGCCCCCCAACTGGTGGTGCTCGGCGCGTCCACCGGCGGGCCGGACGCGCTCGGGGTCGTGCTCTCCGCGTTCCGGACCGACTTCCCCGCCGCGGTCCTCATCGTCCAGCACATCGCGGCGGAGTTCACCCCCGGGCTCGTCCAGCAGCTCGGGCAGCGGTGCGCGCTCCCGGTCCGGTGCGCCCGCGACGGGGACCACCCCGCGCCGGGAACCGTGCTCGTTGCGGCCAGCGACGACCACCTGGAACTCTCCCCGGAGCGGTACCTGCGGTACACGCCGTTCCCGAAGGGGTACCCGTTCCGCCCGTCCATCGACGTTCTGTTCTCCAGCTGCGCGGCGCGGTGGCCGCAGCCCGGCGTCGGCGTCCTCCTCACCGGGATGCAGACCGACGGCGCGGAGGGCCTGCTGCGCCTCAAGTTCGCGGGGTGGCACACCATCGCCCAGGACGAGGGAACGTGCGTGGTCTACGGGATGCCGAAGGCCGCGGCCGAGATGGGCGCGGCGAGCGAGGTGCTCCCCTTGCCGCAGATCGGGCCGGCCGTCGCCGCCCACGTTCGCGCCTTACAGAAACGCTGATCTCGTCCGCAGGTCCGCGTCACCTCCCCGCAGTGGAACAACAGGCGAAATTCCGATCTTTGCCCCAACGCCCCGTGCGAGCGGGTGTTCCTGTTGGAGGGGTTGGTCCGATTCTCCGGGCCTGCGGTCCAGTTGAACCGCGCGGGGCCCGAGCCGCGTTCGCTCAGGGGGACCGATGACAGCGCTCACCAGGACCTTCGCCGGTACGGGGTGCCTCGCGCTCGCGGGAGCGGCCCTCCTCGGATTCCCAGCGGTTCGGCCCGCGGCCGCCGACGAGGGCGCGGCCCCGGCCCCCCGTGCGGTGGGCACCTACGACCACACCGCGTTCGGCGCGGTGATCCGGGCGAACGGCAACCGCGTCCCGGCCAGCGGCGCGGAACTCGTCGCCGCACTCAAGAAGCTGGGCGACGTCGCCCAGTTGCCCGTTCCGTTCTCGGCCGTGAACTCGTCGTCGAGCCTGGCGACCCCGCGGGTCGTCATCGCGCTGCGGCCCGGCGGCCGGCCCGCCGATCTCGGGGCCGCGGCCGACGGCGACGAGAAGGATGCCCTGGTGCCCGGCCGGCCCGCGAAGCCGGTCTTCAACGGGGTCCCGAACCTCGGCGGCTTCGGCGGCGTCCGGCTCGGCGGGACCGGGTTCGGTGCGGCGTCCCGCGACGTGCCGGTGCCGCCGATTAGCGCCGCGAGGGCGACCGAGCCGTCGGTCAAAGGCCGACTGTTCCTCGCCGCCAACATGGAGAAGACCGCGACCGGGTTCCGCGCGAAGTCGATCGAGATCATCTCCTGGAACAGCCGCAACAAGCGGTTCGACTTCGGCGTTATCGAGTGCGGCGGGCCGGCGCCCGAGGTGCAGATCCTCGACGGCGTCCGGTGCTTCACGTGCCACCGCAACAAGGGGCCGATCCTCGGGCAGGGGCCGTGGTCGAACAGCACGCACAACGATGTCGTGCGGGCCAGCGTCCTCAAGGCGCTCGACGTCCCCGGCCTGAACGGGAAGGCGGTCCCTCCGGGCGACCCGAACGGCCCGCCGAAGTTCGACGCGAACCTCGTGGCGACCGAGCCGGTCGGCGGCTGGTCGGCGGGTCTCCGCAACAACGCGCGCCTGGCCGAACTGAAGGAGGCCACGACCTTCGACGGCATCTCGCTCGTGGTGCCCGAACCGGAGGCGTGCGACGCGGCCGTCCACCAGGGGGCCGAACTGGCCCGGAACCGCGACGTGTACCGGGCCATGACCCGCACCGCCGACGGCCGCCGCGCCCTCGCCGTGCTGTTCGCCGCGATCGCCGCCCCGCTCCCGATCGACCAGAGCAACGCGCTCGCGCGGCGCGACCTCGACCTCGCGTTCAGCTCCAACTTTCCGGCGTTCGCGGACGAGTTCGTCGCCATCCACAGGGCGAGCCTGAACACCCTCGGGGACTTCAGCCCGTCGGGCTCGGTGGGCACGCTGCGGACGGTCACCTCGAACCAGCCGACCGGGTGGGGCGGCGGCAGCGCGCAGCGGACCGACACGATCATCACCTGGGGCGGGAACCCGAAGATCGTCGGCGCGTACGACGCCCGCCGCGCGGCCGGCGACCCGGGGGTGCCGAGCCACCGGCAGCCGAGCAACCCGCGGGCGTTCCTCCGATCGCAGGTCGCGGTGCCGGCCCGGCCCTCGGCGGCGGTGAGCGCCGCCGCGCTCGCCCGGACCATCGGCCTCACCGAGGGCGACCGGAAGTTCCTGGCGGCGGCCCTCGCGACCCTCGCCAACGAGATCGAGCGGTCGAAGGTCACCGCCGCGGCGCTCGCGAAGGAAGTGTTCGCGACCCCGCACTTCCGGGACGCTCTGACGGCCAACGACATCCCCGACCGCGAGGAGTTCAAGGACCGGTTCGCCGCCGCGGTCGCCGACGTCGCCGCGGCCCACAAGGTCGGCCGCGCGGTCAAGTTGGCCCGCGCCGACTACGCCAGCGGGCCGAGTGTGGCCCTGCCCCCGGGGCAGCAGGACCGCGAGGTCGCCGTGGTGCCCACGACCGCGTGCCTCCGGTGCCACGACGTGGCGGGGGTCGGCCGGCCCGCGTTCAACCCGATCCCGAAGCTGGCCTTCGACCCGTTCGACCGGGCCGCCCGCGAGGCGTGGGTGAGGAGCAACGACGCCCGCCATCGCGAGCAGGTGCTCGGGGGGATGCTGAAGCGGGTCGCCGCCGACAAGGACATGCCGCCCGAGGACGCCCCGGAGTACGAGGCGTTCCGCACGAAGGACGCCGCCGCGTTCGACGCCCTCACCGGCTGGCTGGGGGCCGAACTGAAGCGCGCAAAGGGGAACTGATGGGACTGGTTCCAACTGGTGGCAGAATGCGTGCCGCGGAGTTGGTGTCGGGTTCAGGTGGCACCCCCTCACCCGCGACTCGCAGAGCCTCGTCGCGACCTCTCCCCGTAGGAACGGGGCGAGGTGGGGGTGGTCGGTCCGGTGGCACGGACCTCCGGCCTGTGCGTGCGAACACAGGCCGGAGGCCCGTGCCACCAGAACCAGGGGCAACACCTCGCCCCCGGTCTCGGGGGAGAGGTCGCCGCGCTTCGCGGCGGGTGAGGGGGTGCCACGCGAACCCTTCCGCCGCCACTTCTTAATCTGCGAATCGCGACCCAGGGCCAATCCCGGGTCGCGGCCATTCTGGGGGCGCGTTGCCGCGTTGAGAACCAGGGTTCTGGCGAGTTGCTTCAGTCTTGACGTGGGTGGCGCTGCCCTGCCCTCGTCGCGTCCGCTCCGCGGCGCGACGAGGACACGGGAGCGCACGTCACTCGCTCAGGCAGTGGTCGAGGAAGGTCGAGAACTGGTCGGCGGTCCAGCTCGTCTTGATGGTCCACCGGTAGCGCGAGTCCTGCCGCACGCCGTTGCCGGGCTTGGCGAGCAAGTCAGCGAGCGTGTTGCCCCACGGGAGCTTCTCGGCCCGGAGCCCCTGGGTGATCTCCCTCACCCCCTGCCGCAGCACCTCCGCGTCGGCCCCGGTGACGGCGAGTTCGATCTCGACGCGCTCCTGCATCTGGACGCGGAGCGTCACCAGCTCGATCCCGTAGTCGCCGAGCGGACGCTTCTCGCCGAACGGGAGCTTGTAGCTCTCGCCGGCGACCGCGAACAGCAGCGGGGGCTTCTCCGCCGCCTCGTTGAGCGCCGGGACCATGCCGGTGTCGAGTTCCGGCGACGGCGGCGTGCGCTCGGTCGCGAACCGCGGCCGCATCTTCTCCAGGTACTCGTCACTCGACATGACCGCGTACACCGGTGCGCCGGTCGGCGGGGTGAACACCGCCGTGTGCCGCCACCCCGGGGCGAGGAAGTTCCGGACCACCTGATCGCGCTTCAACAACGGGTTGCGCGGCAGCGAGAACAGCTCCGGGGCGAAGTCGCGGGTGACGTACGGCCCCTCGGAGGTCATGAAGTAGCGGTCCGGGGCGGACGCCGAGGCGGTGTAGATCAGCCGGTCGGTCTTGAACGGGTCGAGCTTCGTGTCCTCCGCGAGCTTGTGCGCCCACTGGGCGAGCCGCGTCGGGCCGGTCCCCTTCGCGAACGGCGTGTCCTTCTCCTTGAAGTACGTCGCGGGGTACGCCACCACGACCAGCCCGCTCCCGTCGGGGACCAGCAGCGCCTGCGGGTGCAGCTTGACCATCTGGTCGAGCTTCGGGGTGACGGCCGGGCGCTTCGGCGGCGGGGGCACCGGCGGCGCGACCGGCCCCGGCGGTCCGGGCGGTGCCGGCCTCCCGCCGAGTTGCGTCAGCACGACGCCGACCGCGAGGACCGCGACCGCGACCACGGCACCCGCGATCCACCACGTCCGGGGCACGCCGCGGCCCGCGACCGGTTCGACGGCCTTGGCCTCGTCGGGGGCGGGCTCTGCGCCCACCATCGAGAGGCCGAGCGGCACGGACGGCGGGTCGGCCAGCGCCGCGAACGGCGACGGGGCTTCGAGGAGCGGCTGGAGCCCCGCGGGGAGCCCGGGCGGGCGGGGCGTCGGGTCGGACGGCGCGACCGGGTAGTCGGCGGGGAGCGCGGCGAGGACCGGGACCGCCTGCGACGACGGGGGCGGGGGCATCACGGGGACGCCGGGCGCCGGTGTCGCGAGCGGGGGCGCGGCGGGCTCCGCACGGGCCAGGGGGACGGGAACGGCCGCCGAGGCGACGGCCCGCGGGCGGTGCGGGGCGGCGACCGGGCCGCGGTTGAGCGCGGCGATCGGCGCGAGGACCTCGGCCACGGCCGCGGCCGACGGGTACCGGTCCTCGGGCCGCTTCGCCGTCAGGCGGCCGATGATGTCGTCCAGCACCTGGGGCAGTTCGGGCCGCCTCGCCCGCACCAGCGGGGTCGGGTCGAGCTGGTGCTTGAGCAGCTTCTCGATCGGGGACCCGTCGGGGAACGGCGCCTGCGCCGTGAGCAGGTAGTAGAGCGTGCAGCCGAGGCTGTAGAGGTCGGCCCGCGGGTCCACGCCGCTGGAGTTCTTCGCCTGCTCGGGGGCCATGTAGTCGGGGGTGCCCACGACGGTCCCGGCCCGGGTCAGTTCGGCGGCGCCGGGCACGTCGTCGAACCCGAGCGGCCGCACCAGGCCCATGTCGAGGATCTTGACCACCGCGGGGCTCTTCGCGTGCGCGACGTGCCGCTCCCCGGACACGATGATGTTCGACGGCTTGATGTCGCGGTGGACGAACCCGTTCTCGTGCGCGTGCTGGAGCCCGAGCGCCGCCTGGCGCACGTACTCGCACGCCTCGCCGGCGTCGAGCGGCTTGCGGTCCTTGATGAGCCGGGACAGGTCGATGCCGTCCACGAACTCCATCGCCATGTAGTACTTGCCGTGCGACTCGCCCGCGTCGTCCACGCACACGATGTTCGGGTGCCGCAGGGTGCCGGCGGCCTCGACCTCGCGCTGGTACCGACCGCGGATAATCGGGTTCGAGAGCAGGTTCGGCCGGATGATCTTCAGCGCGACCTGGCGGCCCATGCGGACGTGCCGGGCCTTGTACACGCGGCCCATGCCGCCCTCCCCGAGCTTGTCGAGGATGACGTACGGCCCCAGGAACAGTTCCTCGGCCTTCGCGTGGATCACCTTCCGGAGCTGGTATACGGTGACGTACTTCCGCTCGACCAGCAGCTTCAGGGCGGCCGGGAGGTCGCCCCAGTGCGGCTCCAACTCCCGGACCGGGACCAGCAGCTCCTCGTCGGTGAGGAGCTTGCTGTCGCGCAGCGCCTGGCACAGGGCATCAACGGTCGTAATCTGCATCCCGGGTACCCGGTCGGCCGACCAACGGAAGAGGTCCGGCGGGTGTTCTGGATGTGCGGCCGGTCTACGGATTGTAGCCCGCTTTCCCCACAACAACACCACAATCCGCACGCCGGGCGGAATTCCCGCCGGCACGACCCGAACCGCCCTGGAACGGGGGGCCGGGCGGGCCGATAATCCACCCAACGTGTGGTTCGCGACCGGGCGGACAAGATTCTTCGCCACGACCAGGACCGAGGTGACGCATGGCCCAGACGACCCGCCCCGACGCCACCACCGAGCCGCTCCCGCCCGACCCGTACCCCGACTACCCGGCGGCGTACACGTTCTTCTTCCAGTCGTGGCTCATCATGTTCATGGCCGTGATCTGCATCGCGCTCACGATGTACCTGCTCACGTACGTCCCCTGAGCCGGCGGGTAGTACCGGTAGGAGTTACGCAGTTGGCTTGGTGGGGCAGACATTCGTGTCTGCCTCGTGGGGCGGTTGGAGGCAGACACGAATGTCTGCCCCACCAAAACCAAGCAGCTCAGAGCCCAACTGCGGAAGTCCTCACCGGCTCGCGTAGGTTCGTTCTTGTTCTGTAGCCGGCCTCTGTGAGGCCGGGGCTTGGCAAGTCCCGAAGCCCCGGCCGCACCGAGGCCGGCTACAGAATCAAATCACCCGCCGGCCGAGGAACTACCCCGCCGGGGTCACGCGAGTTTCCGCAGCACGTCGACCGGGCTGATGACGCCGACGACGACGCCGGCCGGGTCCGAAACGAACAGGTGGTGTACGTTCAGCACGAGGAGTTGCTCGACCACCGAGGCGGCGGGCGTGTCGGGGCGGACCGCGAACACCGCGGGCGTCATGAACTCGGTCACGGGCGTGTCGTCCGGCTCCAGGCCGGGCTTGCGCTGCCGGGCGTGGACGAGGACGTCCGTCTTGGTGACGACCCCGACGGGCCGCCCGGCGTCGTCGATGACCACGGCGGCCCCGAACCCGCGGGCGGTCAGGAACTCCGTCGCCTCCGAGACCGTGGCGGTCGCGGCGAGCGACGTGGGACCGGCGGTCATGAGGTCGGCCGCGGTTCGGGCCTGCAACGTGAGGGACATCGTTCGCCTCCGGTGGTTCGCTTACGGTGGCACACTCGCCCGAGGCTGTCAACGGTGCATTCCGCATACCGCACGAGCTTCGGGGCTGGTCGCGTCCGGCCGCGGCGGCCATAATCGGGGGATGAGCGACACCCCCATTCAGCTCGCCTACGACCGCGGCACCGTCGTGGTGTCCGGCGGCCCCGACGGGTTCACCCCGACGGCGATCCCGGGCGTCCTGTTCGACCCCCGCACGTCCACGCACCGGTCGCAGGGCCGGTTCTACCGCGGCATCGTCGAGCACCTGATCCGCGAGAAGCTCCCGTACCAGGACGCCGCCCGCGGGTGGCCCACCGAGCAGACCGGGTGGAAGCTGAACGCCGAGCGTGAGCCCCGGGAGTACCAGCGGGCCGCCGTCGCCGCGTGGGCCAAGACCCGCCGCGGGGTCGTGGTGATGCCGACCGGCACCGGGAAGACGTTCATGGCGTTCCTGTGCATCGAGAAGGTCGGTCGGCCGACGCTCGTGGTCACCCCCAAGATCGACCTCATGGTGCAGTGGGCGCAGGACCTCGAGCGGTCGTTCGGGGTCGCCGTCGGCATGGTCGGGGCCGGCGAGTTCAACTACCAGCCGCTCACGGTCACCACCTACGACTCGGCGTACATCCACCTGGAGCGGTGGGCGAACCGGTACGGGCTGGTGATCTTCGACGAGTGCCACCACCTCCCCGGCGCGTCGTACATGGAGGCCGCGAACGCCGGCCTGGCCCCGTTCCGCCTGGGCCTGACCGCGACCCCCGAGCGGGCCGACGGCGGCGACCAGCTCCTGCCCGAACTCGTCGGCCCGATCGTGTACCGGCTCGACATCAACGACGTGGCCGGCGAGTTCCTCGCCCCCTACGAGGCGCGGCAGGTGTTCGTCGACCTCACGCCCGAGGAGGCCGAGTCGTACCGCAACTGCCGCGAGGAGTACCGGCGGTTCGTGTCCGAGAGGAACATCTCGATGTCCGGGCCGGACGGGTTCCGGCGGTTCCTGTTCGAGGCCAGCAAGAGCCCCGAGGGGTTCAAGGCGCTGCGGGCGTACCGCGAGCAGAAGCGGATCGTGCAGGCGGCCGAGGCGAAGTTCAAGCTCCTCGAGGACCTGCTCCGCAAGCACGCCACCGACCGCACCCTGATCTTCACCGCCGACAACGCGACCGTGTACCAGATCGCCCGCACGTTCCTCATCCCCGCGATGACGAACCAGACGAAGCCCAAGGAACGCAAGGCGATCCTGGAGAAGCTCCACTCGGGCGCGTACACCGCGGTGGTGACGTGCCAGGTGCTCAACGAGGGGGTGGACGTGCCCGCGGCGGGCGTCGGCATCGTGCTCGGCGGCACCGGCAGCGCGACCGAGAACGTCCAGCGGCTCGGCCGCATCCTGCGGAAGCACGGCGACAAGCAGGCGATCCTCTACGAGGTGATCGCCAAGGGCACGACCGAGGAGTACGTCTCCGACCGCCGCCGCCAGCACCGCGCCTTCCAGTGACGCAGCGCGAAATTCCGCACGTTCCGGTTTGACGCGGCCCAGGTCGTTCGGCATGTAATGGTGACCCAGGGTTTGCACCCTGGGCTACGCACTGTCGTCCCTCCGGGACTCCGAACCCACGAACCGCCAAAGCCCCCGAAGGGGGCGGCAGTTCGTAGCCCAGGGTGCAAACCCTGGGTCTTCTGAGGTCCGATCGACCCCTTCCCCGAGTCTCCCATGCCCGCAACCACCCGCAACCCGGCGGCCGTGCTGACACGCGCCGCGGACCTCCGCGCCGAAGGCGCGAGCTGGTCCGCGGTCGCGGCGGCGCTCGGCGTGGACGTGGCTGAGTTGAAGGCGCTGTGCCGCGGGAGCGCGGCGTACCAGCGCGCGTACCGACTGGCGCGCCGCGAAGTGGCGGAGGACCAGATGGCCGAAGCCGTCCGAAACATCCGGCAGGTGCTGCAGGGCCGCGACCACGACGCCGCGTTCCGGGCCGCGGTGCTGCTCTCGGAAATGTCCCCGAAACTCGTTCGAGAGTCGCGTGCGCTGGTTCGCTCCGCGGCGCGGTCACACGGCCGGGCCGATCAGGTCCTCGACCGCCTCGATGAACCGGTTGTCGTGGAAGCTGCTCTTGGTGAGGTAGCAGTTCGCGCCGACCTCGAGCCCGCGGGCGCGGTCCTCCTCCCGCTCCTTGTACGACACGATGACGACCGGCAGGTCGCGGAGCTTGGCGTCGCTCCGCAGCGCCGTGACGAGCTGGAGCCCCGACATCCGCGGCATGTCGATGTCGCTGACCATCAGGTCGAACTGGTCGGCCCGGACCTTGTTCCACCCGTCCATGCCGTCGACCGCGACGACCACCTCGTACCCCTTGTTGACGAGCAGTTGCCGCTCGACCTCGCGGACCGTGATCGAGTCGTCCACGATCAGCACGCGCTTCTTCTGGGTGCGGCCGAGGGGCCGGGTGTCGCACCGGCTCAGCGCCCCGGTCTGGATGTACTGGTCCATCGACCGCAACAGGTCCTCGACGTCCACGATGAGGACGGGCGAGCCGTCGTCGAGGATCGCCGCGGCGCTCAGGTTCGGCACCTTCCCGAGCCGCGGGTCGAGCGTGCGGACCACAAGGTCCTGCTCGCCGCGGAACGAGTCCACGACGAGCCCGTAGGTGCCGGTCGCGTCGCTCAGCAGCACGACGGCGAGTTCCTCGCCCGGCGACGGCGTGGCCGGCAGGTCGAGGAGCTGGGTCGCGACGACGAGCCCGACGTTCTGGCCGTCCACGGTCACGAACTGGCGGTGCTCCAGCGACTTGACGGCGGCCCGCGGGACGCGGAGCAGGCGGTCGATGCGGTTGTGCGGGAAGGCGTAGGGCTCGCCCGCGGCGTTCACGACGACGGCGCGGATCACCGACAGCGTGAGCGGCAGTTGCAGGTGGAACGTGGTCCCGCGGCCCGGCTGCGACGTGACGCGGACGCTCCCGCCGACGCGCCGGATGGTGTCCTGGACCACGTCGAGCCCGACCCCGCGGCCCGAGAACTCGGTCACGGCCGCCGCGGTGCTGAACCCGGGGAGGAACAGGAACTCCAGCAGTTCGGGTTCCTGCATCTGCCGCACGACCTCGGCCGCGCTGAGCCCGCGGTCCACGATCTTCTTGCGGAGCTTGTCGAGGTTCACGCCGCCGCCGTCGTCGCTGACCGTCACCTGCAACATGCCGGCCCGGTGCCGGGCCTCGAGGCGGATGGTGCCGGCCGCGGGCTTGCCGGCCGCGACCCGCGCCTCGGTCGGCTCGACGCCGTGGTCGACCGCGTTGCGGATCAGGTGCGAGAGCGGCGACTCCAGCTTCTCCAGGATGTCGCGGTCGACCTCCGTCTTCTCGCCCTCGACGACGAGCTTGGCCTCCTTGCCGAGCGTGCGGGACATGTCGCGGACCATCCGCGGGAGCCCGTGGACGCCGTCGCCGAACGGCCGCATCCGGCTGACGATCACCTCGCGGTACAGGCGGGTGTTCAGGTCCTCGCCGCGGGCCGCGTGGTCGTCGAAGTCGGCGGCCTTGTCGTTGAGCGACGCGCGGCACACGCCCGCCTGGCGGCGGGCCTCGGCGATCATGCGGCCGAGTTCGGCGGTGTCGGTGCCGGCGGCCGCTGCGTGGAACGCCCCGTCGAGCATCACCGCGAGCAGGTCGTGCTGCTTGCGCAGGCTCAGGAGCGACGCGGAGAACGACGGGAGCCACCGGGCCTGCACCAGCGACTCGCCGGCCAGCCCCATGAGCCGGTTCAGGCTCTGGGCGGTGACGCGCACCACGGCCTCGGCCGGGGCGGCCTCCGGGCGGTGCCCGCTGTACGCCTCGGTCGGGCCGGGGGCAGCGGGCGCGGCGACCGGTGCGGCCAACTGCACCGCGAGCGCCGCGGGTGCGGGTTCGGCGACGTGTGTGGAAGGCTGGAGGTCTGCGCTGGTGCTTGCAGCGGCGGCCGGGGCGGCGGCGCGGTCGAAGACCTCGGCGATCTCGGTCAGCGCGGGTGTCGCTTCCGCGACCCACGCGGCGAAGCCGTCGTCGTCGGTGCCGATCGCGCCGGCGAGCGTGGCGGCCGCGTAGGCGAGCCACTCCGACGCGCCGGGGTCCACCCCGCGATCGCCCGCGGCCGCGAAGTACGCGGACACCGCGGCGGCGACCCGGTCCACGGGCTGGCACTTGATGAGCCGGGCCGCGCCGCGGATCTGCTGGAGGCACTCGGTCGCCTCCTCGGGCTTCGTGGCATCGAGCACAAGCAGGTTCGACCGCAGCTCCTCGCGGAACATGTCGGTCATCGAGTAGTTCGCGGGCATTTGCAGCGGCGCGGTCGGGACCGCCGTTCGCGTGAACTGCGGAACTTGTGGGAACGCGTTCCTCGCGGGCGGCGGCGGGACAACGGCCGCGGGGGCGGGCGGGTTCGGACTCGGCTGCGCGACCGGCGGTGCGGCCTGCGGGCGCGGCTTGCCGGCGGCCATCGCGACGAACACGGGATCGAGCGCCTCGACCGCGGCCGCGTTCGTGACCGCCCAGCTCGACACGGTCGAGGGCGACAGGTCCGCGAGCCCCCGGAGCACGTCGGACCCGCGGAGGAGCGTGTCGATGTCGGCCGCTGTCAGGCGGATCTGGCCGTTCTGCGCCGCGACGAGGGCGTCCTCCATGACGTGCGCCAGCCGCACCCCGAGGTCGATGCCGACGATCCGGCACGCGCCCTTGATCGAGTGCGCGCCCCGCATGAGCGGCTCGATCCGGGTCGGGTTCCCGGGGTCGCCCTCGACGTCGAGGAGCCCGCGGGACATCGTGTCGGTGTGGGTCCGCACCTCTTCGCGGAACAGGTCGAACAGGCCCGCGTCGATACCGGTCATCGGATGCGCTCCCGGACGGTCTGGAACACTCGGGCGTCGTCGAGCAGCCCGACCGGCCGCTTGTCGAGCCGGAACACGCCGCGGGTGAGCTTGGTGTGCGCCCGCGACAGCGTCGGGGCCGGCGGCGCCAGGCTCTGGCCCGGGACGCGGTGGACCTGGTCCACCTCGTCGGCCGCGAACGCCCACCCCTCGGTGTCCCGGCGGACCACGATGAGCCGCGGGCTCGGCTCGCCCGACTGGTGCTCGGGGGTCGCCACCCCCAGGAGCAGGTCGAGCCGGACGCACAGGTGCAGTTCGCCGCGGATGTTCACCAGCCCGGCGAGCAGGCCGCCGCGGTGCGGGATCCGGTGCGGGGCCCGCGGCCGGGTGACCTCGACCAGGACCCCGACCGGCAGCGCGAGCCACTCGTCGCCGAGCCGGAACACGAGGACGCTGAGCTGGTCCGAGGCGGCCCGCTCCTCGGGGTCGGAGAGCCGGACGGTCCACTCGTCGAGGTAGTCGGGCGGCGACGGCGCGTCGAGGAACCGGCGGCCGGCGGCGGCGAACACCGGGCAGTTGTGGCAGTGCGTGACCTTCTCGAGTTCCGGGCACGTGCGGTCGCCCCGGACCCCGATCCGGTTCCAGCACACGTCGTTGGCCGCCACGGGCAGGGCCATGTTCACGGCGCGTCCTCCCGGGACAGCCGCGCGAGCCGGCGGCGCAGCGCCGCGGCCTGTGCCGCGTTCCCCTTGCGGTCTGAGATGACGATCATTTGCTCCAGCGCCTCGACGCAGTTCGGGTCCAAGTACAGCGAGCGGCGGAACGCCTCGGCGGCCGCGTCGGCCCGGCCCTGGGCGAACTCGATCGCCCCCAGGAGGGCGTAGAGTGCCGCCGACGCGGGAGCGTCCTTCTGCATCCGCTCGCACGCCAGGCGGGCCTCGGCCAGTTGTCCGGCGTCCGCCAGCGAACGCGCCGCTTCCAGCGAAGCCGGCTTCGGTTGCACGGTGACCACCGGCCCGACCACCACGGCGGGCGGCTCGGCGACCGGCGCGACCGGAACGGGTTCAACGTGCGGGAGCGGAGCACGGAACCCCGGCGGCGAAACGGCGGCCGGGACGGCCGGGGCCGCGGCCGCGCGGCGGTACAGGCCCGAGTCGCCGCTCGCCGTGAACTGGCCCGGGGGCAGGCGGTCCGCCTCGCCGGGCGTGAGGCACAGAATCCCGTCGGGGGCGAGCAGGCGTTCGAGCGACGCCATCGCCCGGCGGCGGCCGTCGGGGGTCAGGTAAATGAACACGTTCCGGCAGAAGATGACGTCGTACGCCGGCTCGTCGCTCAAAAAGCTCGGGTCGGTGAGGTTCGCGTGGCGGAACCGCACCTGTCGCCGCAGGTGCGGCAGCAGTTCCCACTGCTCGCCGACAGCGCGGAAGTTCGCCGGGCGAACGTCCGGGCCGGTCTCGCGGAACGAGAAGTTCGGGTACCGCGCCGCGGTGGCCCGCTCCAGGTGCCGGGCCGAGACGTCCACCGCGTCGATCGAGTACGAGGCCGCGGGGACGAAGCTCTCGTGGCACGCGATGGCGACCGAGTACGGCTCCTCGCCGGTGCTGCACGGGGCGCTCAGGACGCGGGCCCCCTGCCCCGGCGGCCGGGCCCCGGCGCGGGCCGCGACGACCTCGGCGACCCGGGCGAAGAGCTGCCGGCCGCCGCGGAAGAACCACGACTCGGGCACCGCCAACTCGACGCCGAGCGCCCCGGCCTCGGCCGGGTCGAGCGCGAGCAGCCCGGCGTACTCCGCGTGGGACGCCGCCCCACGGGCCTTCATCCGCACCCCGACCGCCTGGTGCAGCGCGGACAGGCCGAGGGACGCGGGGTCCATGCCGAGCCGCTCGCGGACGACCGCTTCCACCCCGATGAGGCTCATCCATGAACCCCCGCAGCAATCGCACCCCCGGACCCGGACGCGATCTGGGCCAGCAGCGCCTCGGGGTTCAGGACCCGGATGATCCCGTGCCCGTCGGGCAGAGCCGGCCCGAGGCCGAGGTGCCCCGGCCCGACCGCGCCGAGCGCGTCGGTCGGCACCTCGCGGATCTCGGCCACCTGGGTGGCGAGCAGCCCGACGAGCGAGTCCGGCGCGTCCGCGGGCCACGGGAACAGGATGATGCGGCTGCTGAGGTGCGGCGGGCACTCGCCCGCGCCCGTGAGCCGGTGCAGGTCCACGACCGGGACGACGTGCCCGCGGTACACGAACACCCCGGCCAGCCACGCGGGCGCACCGGTCACCGGGGACAGTTGCACCCGCGGTACGACCTCGCGGACGCGGCGGACGTCCACGGCGACGGTGTCGCGACCGACCTGGAACATGAGCGCGAGCATGGGTCCGTCTCACATCTTCAGGTCACCAAGTCATCGGGCCGTCAGGTCACGCTTTGGGAGCAGGGCTCCGACGGACTTGACGACCCGATGACTTCCGAACTTGACGACTCCACGTCAGGTCTTGAACTGACAGATTTCCGCGTTCAGCCCCTCGACCGAGCTGCGCAGGTGGGTCGTGGCCTTCTCGAACTCGTGGATCGACTGCACCGTGCGGCGGGCGACCTCGGAGATCTGCCCCATCGCGTCGTTGATCTGCGACGCCCCGATCGACTGGTTCTTCATCCCGTCGTTGACGAGCTGGAACCGGCCGCTGAGCCCCTGCACCTCGGTGATGATCTCCCAGGTCATCTGGTTGATCTTCGTGACCTGCCCGACCCCGGACCGGACCTCGTCGGCGAACTTGTCCATCTGCATGACGCCCGCCGAGACCGCGTCCTGCATCTGCTTCACCATGGTCTCGATGTCGAGGGTCGCGACCGCGGTCTGGTCGGCGAGGCGGCGGATCTCGCGGGCCACGACGAGGAACCCGCGGCCGTACTCGCCGGCCTTCTCGGCCTCGATGGCCGCGTTGATCGACAGCAGGTTCGTCTGGTCCGCCACCTTCGTGATCGTCGTGACGACGGCGTTGATGCTGTCGGCCTTCTCGCGGATCATGTTGAGCCGGGCCGAGACGGACGCGGTGGACTCGACGAGCTGCTTCATCTCGGCGGCCATCTTGGTCGTGTTGTTCCGGCCGTTGGTGGCCAGCTCCGCGGCGTGCGCGGCCGACGCGCTGACCTCGGTCATCGTGCCCGACAGGTCCTTGCTGGTCGCGGAGATCTCGCGGACCGACGCGGCCACCTGCGTGGTCGAGGCGCTCAGGTTGTTGACGGTCTGCTCCTGGTTCCGGGCCGTGGCGGCGATCTCGGACGCGATCGAGAGGAGTTGGATGCTGGACTCGCGGGCCTTGCCCACGATCCCCTGGATCTTGCTCACCAGCCCGTTGATCCCCTCCGCGAGCTGGCCCAGCTCGTCCCGCGACGTGACCGGGATGCGGGCCGTCAGGTCGCTCGCCCCGCTCGCGAGTTCCGAGACGCGGGCGTTCAGCGCGTTCGTCGCTCTGATGATGCTGCGGGCGACGAGGAACTTGGTCAACACGAGGGCGATCACTGCGAGCGTGCTCACGATGACGTTCGTGGCGCTCCAGAAGTGGACCCTCGCGGCCGCCTCCCGGCGCTCGGCGGTCAGGTCGTCGCGGATCAGGACCACGAGCCGCTCGTTGATTTTGCGGATCTCCCGGTACCGCTCCCCGATCTCGCGGAGCAGGCGGGCGATCTCGGCCTGATCGACCGGCTCCTTCCGGGCCGCGCGCTCGAGAAGTGGGACGTACCGGGCGTTCACCAGCCCGAAGAACTCGTCCGCCTTGTCGCCGAGGTCGCGGTCGAGGACCCGTCGGGCCTCGCCCTCGGGCAGCAACTTGAGCCGGTTGTCCCGCGCGGCCCGGAAGTTCGCCTCGCCGGCCCGGAACTGCTGGATCGTGCGGGCGATCTCCTCCGGGCGCTTCTCCGTCTCGGCCTCCTGGAGCGTGATGTATAGCAAGCTGGGGACGAACACGGCCGGCTCAACTTCCGAGTAGAACTCGGCCTGCCGGAGCATGTGCGCGTCGAGCGTGCCGCCGATCGAGAACCGGGACTGGACGTACAGGCCGATCCCGAGGGCGGCCCCGACCGCGAGCAGGGTGGCGGGAATCAGACTGTACAGCTTCGCGCGGATCGTCGTGGTGTACCCGAACATGCGGGGGCTCGTGGGGTTCGCCCTGGTGGGGTTCACCCTGAGTGTACCAGGCCCCGGCGAGAGGGGTTTAGCCATGTTGCCCATTTCCCCGCGCCGCCCGCACGGGGGCACCGGCACAACCGGTGCGGGGCGCACGGCCGGTACGGGCGGTCAGAACCGGACCTCGACCATCGAGAAGTCGTCGCCTAGGACGTCGCCGGGGTGCATCTCGCGGACGAACTTCAGGTGCCGCTCGATCACATCCCCGCCCTTCACGAGTTCGGGGGTGATGTGCGCGACGAAGTCGGCGTACTGCCACATCGGGCCGCTGCCCCGCTCGATCTCGAACACGCCGTCGCTGTACACGAGCAGGGTGCCGCCCTCGGCCACGGCGACCTTGTGGGTGTCGTACGGGAGGTCCGGCACCATCCCGACCGCCGGGCCGTCCACCTCCAGTTCCGTGACCGCGCCCCCCGAGAGGAGCAGCGACGGCGGGTGGCCCGCGTTGCAGTACAGGAGCTGCCGGTCGGCCGGGCGGTACACGCCGTACCACATGGTGAAGTACTTCCCGTCCTGCCGGTCCATCTGGAACATCTCGTTGATCTTGGTCATCACCTGCCCGGGGGCGCGGAGGTCCACCCCGGGCAGGCCGCCCGTGGAGATGACGTTCGCCGCCGACACCGCGAGCAGTGCCGACCCGACCCCGTGGCCGCTCACGTCCAGCAGGTAGATCACCAGGTGCTCGGGGTCGAGCCAGTGGTAGCCGAACATGTCGCCGGCGAGGTGGGCCGACGGCACGAACTTCCACGCCGTGCGGACCGGGCCGGTCGTGAGCGGGGCCGGGAGCAGCGACTGGACGTAGCGGGCGGCGCGGTTGACCTCGGCGGCCAGCTCCCGCTGGCTCTCGGCGAGCCGCCGGTACGCCTCGTTCCGCTCCAGCAGCGCGATGTACCCCCGGGAGTGGTACTTCACCCGGGCGACGACCTCCAGCTTGTCCGGCAGCTTGACCATGTAGTCGCTCGCGCCGATCGCGAACGCCTTGGCCTTGATGGTCGGCTCCTCCTTGCTGGAGAGGACGACGAGCGGGATGTCCCGCGTCGCGGGGTTGGCCCGGAAGAACTTGACGAGCTGGAGCCCGTCGATGTCCGGCATCACGAGGTCCTGCAGGATGACGGTCGGCTGGAACTCGTTGGCCGCCTCGATCGCCTTGGTCGGGTCGGAGCAGAACCGGTACTCCAGGTTCGGCTCGTCGGCGAGCATCCGGCGGACGGACTCGCCGACGATGGCCTGGTCGTCGACGAGCAGCACCTTGATCGGGAACGACTCGGTCACGGGCTCGGGCATGGCGAAGGTCCGGGGCTGGCTGGGGCTGGCGGGTCCACTCCGATAACATGTTACCGGCGGCGGCGGACGGCCGCCCCCGCAGAAGTCGGGAATCGGGTTCCAGCGGGCGTGCGAGCGATGCGGATTGTACCTCGGGATGAGTGGGAACTAGAGCGGCGGGCGTACCTGGACCGGGTGCGGCCGTGGGCCGAGGCGCGCCTGCGGCGCGTCAGCCGCCAGGAGAAGCACCCGGTCTACGACTTCCTCTTCGAGTACTTCTCGTTCCGCCCCGCGCACTTGATGCGGTGGTCGCCCGGGTGCGGACGCGTGGTGGCCGACGCGACCCGCGACGACGTGCAGTGGGCCGAGTTCGCCGCCAGTGACGCCGGGCTGTCACTCGACGCGGCCGCGTTCCCGGCGCAGCGGCACGGCTACCTGAAGTGGGCGGCGGCCTACCTGGAAGCGGTGGGCACCCGCGAGCCGGCGTTCGGGTGCGCCGGGTTGCACGAGTGGGCGATGGTGTACCGCGAGCCGAACGTGCGGCACCCCTACGTACCGCTGCGGTTGTCGCACGCGGAGACCGACGCGGTCGTCGAGGGCCTGCCGCTGCGGTGCTCGCACTACGACGCCTACCGGTTCTTCACGCCGCCGGCCGTGCCGCGGAACCGCTGGGAGCTGACCCGCGAAGCGACCACCGACCACGACCAGGCCGGGTGCCTGCACGTGAACATGGACCTGTACCGTTTCGCGTACAAGATCGCACCGTTCTGCCCGGGGGAGGTCGTGGCGGGTGCGTTTGAGGTGGCACGGGCCGCCCGCGAGATCGACATGCGAGCGAGCCCCTACGATCTGTCGGCGTACGGCTTCGCTGCCGTCCCGATCGAGACGGCAGCGGGCCGGGCCGAGTACGCCGAGTTGCAGCGCGAGGCGTACCGACTCGGTCGGCCGGTCCGCGAGCGGCTCCTGGGCGTGTACCGGGAGTTGTTGTCGGCGAGCCACGGGGTTCACCCCCGTGGTGCCCAACTGTTCGAGGACCCACGGGGGTGAACCCCGTGACTCGACGGTCACTTCTTCTCGGCCTTCTCCTCGAAGTCGCCGCTGTACTGCTTGCCGTTGGCCGTGAACGTCACCGTGCCCTTGTACTCCATCTCCTTGCCGAACCCGGCGTGCTTGCCGGTGAAGGTGTGGGAGGTGCCGTCGGCGGCCTTGTCGGCCGGGAGCAACTCGATCTCGATCTTCGGGTCGGTGTTCGACACGACGAGCCGCACCTTCTCGGCCTTCACCGGGGCCGGGGTCTTCTCGTCGAGCCCGAGGATCCAGACCGTCGCCTCCTTCTTGTCGTGGTCCGGCTTGAACTCGCCGTGGTACTTGCCGCCGCCGAAGTCGAAGATCATCCCCTTGTGCGGGCCGGGGCCATGCGCGTGATCGTGGTCGTCGTCCTTGTCCTTCTCCTTCTTCTTTTCTTCGGCCTTGGTGGGTGCGGCGTTCTTGTCGCACCCGGTCACACCGACCAGGCCGAACACCAGGAGCGCGGCCGTCAGGAGCTTCACAGTCATCACAAACCTCCGGGAGAGTGAATCGCGGACTTCGAGGCATCAACCGCCGGGGCCACCGTGGCCCCGGCGAGTGGGTCGTCCCCCGGCCCGGTGCGGGCGAGCCGCTCGGCGTCGCGGCCGCTGAACCGCCAGAACAGGCCGGGGTGGATCAGGAACTCGCAGAACGTCGAGGTGAGCAGGCCGCCGAGGATCACCGTCGCCACCGGGTACAGGATCTCGCGGCCCGGCTTGAGCCCCTCGGCCACGAGCGGCACCAGCGCGACGCCGGCCGTCAGCGCCGTCATCAGCACCGGGGCGAGCCGCTCCAGGCTGCCGCGCAGCACGGTGTCCTTCGTGAACGGCTGGTGCTCCGCCTTCATCAGATGGACGTAGTGCGACACGAGCAGGATGCCGTTGCGGACCGCGATGCCGCCGAGGGAGATGAACCCGACGAGGCTCGCGACCGAGAGGGTCTGATTCGTCAGGACGAGCGCGAGCACGCCGCCGATGAACGCGGTCGGCAGCGCGTTGAGGACCTGGAGCACGATCCGCGCCGACGGGAACAGCACCATCAGCACCACGAACATGCCCACGACGGAGACGCCGGCCAGCACCGAGATGAGCCGCGTCGCACGCTGCTGGCTCTCGAACTGCCCGCCGTAGTCGATGGTGTACCCCGCGGGGAGCGCCGGCCGCACCTGTGCGTCCACTTCGCGCTGGATGTCCCCGACCACCGAGGCGAGGTCGCGGCCCTGCACGTTGCACCGGACGATGATCCGCCGGCGGACGTTCTCGCGGTTCACCGCGTTCGGTCCGGTCGCCTCGCCGATGTCGGCGACCTCCCCGAGCAGCACCGGCGGCCGCCCCGGGCGCTCGATGCGGAGCGTGCCGAGCCGCGGCAAGTCGGTGCGGAACTCGTCGTCGAGCCGCACCACGAGGTCGAACCGCCGCTGGCCCTCGATCACCTCAGACACCTCTTCGCCCTGGAGGGCCGTCTTCACGACCGAGGCGACCTCCTCGCGGGTCAGCCCGTAGAACGCGAGGTCGGCCGGCCGCAGGCGAACGTGGACCTCGCCCGTGGCCTGCTGCATCTCGACGACCGGCGTCGTGGCCCCGGGAACGCCCGCGACGACGCCCTTCACCCGCTCGGCCTCGCGCCGCAGGACGTCCAGGTCATCGCCGTAGATCTTGATGGCCACCTGGGCGTACACCCCGGACACCATGTGCGAGATCATGTGCGCGAGCGGCTGCTCGGCCTCGACGTCCGAACCCGGGGCCGCCTCCTTGAGGTCGGTGAGGATGAGCTTGATGGCCTCCTGCCGGGTCAGGCCCGAGGCCGGGTTCATGCTCAGGATGTACTCGGTGCGGTTGACGGGCTCGGTGTGCTCGTCCCGCTCGGCGCGGCCGCTCCGCCGCACGAAGTGCAGCACCGGGTTGGTCGGCTTCTGATCGGTCCTCTGGAGCAGCGCGAGCCGGCCGTCAATGACCCGTGCGAGGCCGTTGGTCGCGTCCAGCGACGAGCCGGTCGGCAGGCTCACGTTCACCTGCACGCTCCCCTCGTCGAACGGCGGGAGGAAGTCGGCCCCGAGCCGCGTCACCTGCCAGCCCGCGACCGCGACCCCGGCCCACGTCAGCACGAGGAGCGGCACCGGGAAGCGCATGCTGAGCCGGACGAGCGGGCGCACCAGGAACTTCAAGAGCCGCAGGAGAGGGCCGTCGCGCTCGGCGTGGACGGCCCGCGAGTGCGCCAGCAGGTAGTACGACGCAACGGGCGTGACCGTGACCGAGACGACCAGTGACGCGAGGATCGACACGATGTACGCGAGCCCGAGCGTGCTAAACAGGCGGCCCTCGACGCCGGACAGCGCGAACAGCGGGAGGAACACGAGCACGACGACGATGGTGCCGAACACGATCGCCGAGCGGATCTCGCGGCTCGCCTCGTACACGACGAGCAGCGGGTGCCGGGGCTCGGCCGCGTGGTTGTTCTCGCGGAGCCGGCGGAAGATGTTCTCCACGTCCACGATCGCGTCGTCGACCAACTCGCCCATCGCAACGGCGATGCCGCCGAGCGTCATCACGTTGATCGACAGCTCCGTGCCCGTGACCCGCCCGACGAGCTTGAAGACAATGGCGGTCACCGCCAGCGACAGCGGGATCGCGGTCAGCGAGATGAACGTGGTGCGGACGTTCATCAGGAACAGGGTGAGGACGACCAGCACGAGCCCGGCCCCGAGGACGAGTGCCTCGCCGACGTTGTACACCGCCCGGTCGATGAAGTTCTTGAGTTGGAACAGGTCGTGGTTGACGGCCACGTCTTTGGGGAACGTGGGCTCCAGCTCCCGCAGCGCGGCGTGGACCGCGGCCGTGACCTCCCGCGTGTCGGCGTGCGGCTGCTTCACCACCGTGATGACCACGCCCGGAACGCCGTCGATGCTAGCGTCGCCCCGCTTGAGTTCGGCCCCCTCGACGACGCGGGCGACCTGGCTCAGCAGGATCGGCCGCGCCGTGACCCGGGCGACGACGACCGACGGGTCGCGCCCTTCCTCGTGCTCGTGCGGTTGCGCCGGCGGGGGCTTCACGACGACGTTCAGCAGGTCGGCGATCACCTTGGCCGGGTCCGGGCCGAGTTGGGCCAGCACGCGGATCGGCCGCTCGGCGTCGCCCCGGAGGTCGTAGCCGCCGGTCGTGTTCAGGTTGCTCGCACGGAGCGCCGCCTCGACCTCAGGCACGGTCACCTCGAACTTCCGGAGCGCCTCCGGGTTCAGGAGCACCTGGTACTGCTTCCGCTCGCCGCCCAGGACGATCACCTCGGCCACGCCCGGGACGCGCAGCAGCCGCGGGCGGATGACCCACGACGCCAGCGTCCCCAGGTCCATCGCCCGCGTCGCCCCGGTCTTCGAGGAGACGCCGACCTGCATCACCTGGCCCATGACCGAACTGGTCGGCATCATCTGCGGGGCCACGCCCGCGGGGAGTTGCGGCAGCACGAGCGCGATCCGCTCCTGGACCGTCTGCCGCGCGACCCGGACATCCACCGCCCAGTCGAACTCGGCGTAGATGACCGCCAGCCCCGCCGAGCACTGCCCGCGGACCGCCTCGACACCCGTGGCCCCGAGGATGGCGGTCTCGATCGGGTGCGCGACGCGGGCCTCGACCTCCTCGGGGGCCATCCCCGGGCACTCGGCGAGGAGCACGACCCGCGGCCGGTCGAGGTTCGGGAGCACGTCAATGGGCATCGTGCTCGCCAGGAACGTGCCGTAGAGCAGCACGACGAGCGAGCCGACGACCACGAGGGCGCGGTAGCGGAGCGAGGCGCGGATGATCGCGTCGAGCATGTGCGGTCCTCAGTCGTCGGCCTCGTGGAACGACCCGTCGGCGTGCCAGTGGCCCTTCTTGCCCCCGGCCCCGCCAAACCCGCGGGCCTGGAGCGCCTTGAGCGCCCGGTTCACCGCCGCGGCCTGGTTCCTCAGCACCGCGACCCCGACCTCGATCCCGTTCCCCGGCGCGATCGCCACGTTGAGCCGGTCCTCGCCGACAATCACCACGGGCTTGCGGTCGAACACGTCGCCGTTCTGCCGGAACACGTAGGCGTCGGCCCCCTCTCGGACAACCGCACCGGCCGGCAGCACGATCACCTTTGGGACGTTGCCCACCGGGACGCGGAGCCGCACCTGGCGGCCGGGCCGGTACGTCCACGACAGGAACGTCTTCCCGCCGCGGTCGTAGGGCGTCGCCTCGTTCGCGAGGGCCGCGTAGAAGGGGAAGGTGCGGCTCGCCGGGTCGGTCCTGCCGATCGAGCGGATCACGAGCTTCACCTCGCCCTCGGTGCCGCCCCGGGGCGCGGCGTCGAGGAAGTCCACCCCGACCGGCCGCGCCCCGCCGGTCGCGTCCGCGACGTACTGTGCCTCGGTCTCGAACGCCCGGCCCTCGATGAGCAACTCGCGGTAGTCGGCGAGCCGCGCGAGAAGTTGCCCCGACGCGACCCCCTGCCCCGCGGCGACCGCCAGCGACTCGACCTCGAACACGAACACCGGCGGGGGCGGCGAGGCCGACGTGGGCGGCGCGCCGGGGTCCGCGGCCGGGGCGCCGATCACGATCTCGGTGACCGCGTCCCCGGCCTCGGCCCGCTTCACGTCCCGGGGCTCGAACCCGAACGCACCGAGCTGCCGGCGGTGCCCCTCGACCTGCGTCGTGAGCCGCCGCACCTGGTTCTCGTCCTCGACCAGTTCGACGCCGGCCTTCGTCCCCGCGGCCACGAGCTTCGCGGTCTGGTCCCGGCGGAGCGTCGCGGCGACCAGGTCCTTCGCGTACCGGGCGAGGTCGGTCTGCGTGGTCTGCACGAACTCGCTGGCGAGTTGCACCGTAAACAACGGGCTCCCGGGCTTCACGGCTTCCCCCGGCGAGGCGTGGATGCGGCTCACCACGCCAGCGACCGGCGACGACACGGCCCGCGGCGACCGACCTGGAGCGTCGATGATGACCCCGGGCACCTCGATCACCCGCGGGTAGTCTTCGAGCTTGACATCTTCGCACCGGAGGCCGAGGCCGAGGACCGCCTCGTCGCTGAGCTTCACGCTCTGAATGTCGACCGGCCCCAACGGCCCCGACTTCTCGGCAACCGGGTGATCGTGGGCGCGCTGCCAGCGGTCCCGCTGGGTCCACGCGCCGGCCGCGAGGGCGCCAAGGAGCAGCACGAACGCCGTGCCGCGGAGGAGGAAACGCCAACGCATGTGGCACCCGGCCGACGAGGGCGCGAACGAAGGTGTGGAACGGAGTATGGAACCCGCGGACGTGTCACCGGGAGCAGCACCGGGCGCGCAGTGGTGCGGCCCCGCGTGCCCCGGCGCGGCGGGTTAGTTGCGGAACGAGCAGAAGGTGAGGTAGAGCGGTTGGTGCGGCGGACCAGCCGTGGACGGCGGGAGGCCGAGGCAGTGCGGTCTTCCGAGGGGGACCGGTTGCGAGGCAACGAACGTAGGGGAAGTCAGAGAGCGGGCGTCCTCGACGGCCAGGGCGCTCGGCCCGTGGGTCACCGAGAGCGCGGCGACCTCGACCGCGTCTCCGTCGTGGTCCCCGTCCCGATGGTCGGGCTCTTCGGCGGCGTCCGTGTCGAGGAGGTCGAGCAACTGGTGCGCGTGGACGTGCGACACCTCGCGGAGGCCGGTGCCAGCGGGACAGGTGACGCCGTGCGCGCGGCCCCCCGCCACACCCGTTTGCAGGGCGACGAGAAGGACCAGGAAGCAGCGGACGACCTTCATGCGGCGAGACGCTCCGTTGCGGGTATCTTCACGGCCGATGTGCCGCGTGTCAACCTCACCCGGGCCGGGCGGTCACTTCTGCAAGATCGGCAGGTAGTTGTTCGGGAGCTGGAGCACGATGAGCGCCATCGCGGTGGCGTAGACGCTCCCGTGGTACGGGTCGTTCCAGGTGCCGCCGCCGGTGCGGGCCTTCGCGAGCAACTCGTCTCGGATCGCCGGGAGCCACGCGTTCCAGTAGTCGTCGCCGGCCGTCCACATCGCCAGCGCCGCGTAGTACTGCCCGTACCAGTAGTGCTGCGGCGGGATCTCCCGCGGGGAGAACTGGCGGCCCGGGGTGAACTGCTGGAGGTACTTCAGGCCCCGCTCGACCTCCCGGCCCTCGTAGGTGCCGGCCGAGTACAGGCCGACGATCGACGCGGCCGTGCGGGCGAACGCCGAGAACCCCTGCCCCTTCCAGTAGCTGAACCCGCCGTCGGCCAGTTGGCACCCCTTGATGTAGGCCGCGCCCCCGTCGATCACGCTCTTGCGGACGAACACCCCGGCGTTCTTCGCGGCCCGCAGCGCCATCATCTGGGCGGTCGTGACCGACACGTCGGCGTACTGGACCTGCGGCTCGTACCGCCAGCCGCCGAGCGTGTTCTGGGCGAACACCGTGAACGCCACCGCCTGTTCGAGCGCCCCGCGGAGCTTGGCGTCGCGCGCGGCGGCCGGGACCATTCCGCAGACTTCCGCGAGGAACAGCGTGCCGAACCCGTGGCTGTACATCGGGGCCGGGTTGCTGTTCAGCCGGTGCGCGGCCTGGCTCGCGGGGGCCGTGAGGAACCCCGGGTTGGGGCCGCCGGCCGTCCCCGCCACGTACTCGACCGCGCGGGCGACGTTCTTCCCGAACCGGCCCCGGCCCGGCTGGTTCCCGCCCGCCATGAGCGCCAGCGCCGCCAGCGACGCGATCCCGACGCCGGTGCCGAGGGTCGGTTCGCCGAACGAGCCGTCGGCGAGCTGATTCCGCGCGAGGAACCCAAGCCCGCGCTCGATCGCGGCCTGCGTGTCGGGGGTGATGTACTCGGCCCCGGCCTTGGACCGCGACCCGGGCACCAGCGCCGCGGGCTCGGGCTGCGGCGGCTGGGCGTGGCCCACGAGGCCGAGCGCGCCGGCCGCGGCCCCGGTCGCCCCGGCGCGGAAGAAGTTGCGGCGGTCGATGCGGACTGGCATGGTCAATCGCCCGGGGGAACGCGGCGGGGGGATCACTTCTTCTCGGAGAGCGACGAGTAGTACATCTTGAGCAGGTCGGAGTACCGGGCGGTGAACTCCTCGCGGTAGAACTGCGTGGCCTGCTGGCGGAGCTTGTCGGGCAGGTGGCCCCACACGTCCTTCACCACCTCGGCCTCGTACGGCAGCAGCGGCGCCGGGTCGGCCTTCCCGCCCTTCGGGTCGGGTGCAGCGCCGCCGGCGTTCTTGGGGTCTTTCGGCGTGCCGCCCTTGGGCGGCGCGTCCTTCGGTGTGCCCTTGGGCTCGGTCCCCATCGGCTGAGCGTCCTGCTTGTGGTCGCCGCCCGCCCGCGGCCGCCGCTCGCGGGGCCGGTCGCCGCCCATGGGCTGTTGACCCGTGCCGCCCATCCCGTCCATCGGCGCGTCCGACGTCTTCGGCGGCGTCTCGTCCATCCCCTTACCCATCGGCTGCATGTCCATCTTCTTGTCGTCGGGGTCGGACTTGTTGTCCTTGTTCTTCTCCGTGTCCTTGTTGTCGTTCTTGTCCTGCTTCTTGTCCTTGTCCATGTCCTGGCCGGACATCGGCGGCGGGTCGTCCGGGTTGAGCAGCGCGTCGATGTCCTTGAGGATCTTCTCCTGCGCCTTCTGCGTGTCGGTGCCGGTGTCGGACTGGGAGAGCTTCTCGCCCACGTCCTTCGAGTTCTTGATGATCCGCTCGACCACCTCCAGCGGGTTCTCGCGCTTCGCGGGTTCGGGGACGGGGTCGCGGGTGCCGTCGGCGCGGACCTCGCGCGGCGGCGGGGCGACCGGCAGTTGCTGCGCGCCGGCCGTCGAGGCGAGCCCCAGCGCGAGTGTCGCGAACGCGAGCGTGCGGGTCATGGCTTCTCCGTCTCGGGGCCGGCGGGCGGCTCGGGCTTCGCCGGCGGCTCGGCGTCGGGCTGCTTCGCGTCCTGGAACAGCTTGGCGATCTGCTCGAACAGCGCCGCCATCTCGCGCTGCGCGTCCTCGAGTTGCTTGAGTTCCGCGCGCTCGTCCTCGGTCAACTTCGCGGCGTCGGGGTGCGCCTTCGCGAACTCCGCGGTGCGCTCGTTCAACTCGGCCTGGAGCGACCGGAGAACCTTGAGCTGCGCCTGCGGGGGGACGAGGTCGCGGTCCCCGCCCCCACCGGCCGGCGGCTGCGGCTGGTTCATCGGGTTCGCGGTCGGCGGCCCGTCCGCCTTCGGCGTCGGCTTGGGGTCGTCCTGCTTGAGCGCCTCAATGAGTTGCTCCAGGCGGCGCTGGGCGAGCCGCATCGGGCGGAGCACCTTGCGGTCGTTCTCCGCTTCGAGGACCGGGTCGAAGGCGAGGGTCGGGTCGGCGTCTTCGAGCCGGCCGGTGATCTGCTTCGCGGCCCGGCCCATGGCGCCGGTCGCCTCGGCGACCACGCGGGCGAGCACGGGCAGCGGTGCGAAGTCCTTCTCGACCGGCCGGAGTTCGTCGGCGATGGGCTGCTGCCGTTTCTCGGCGAGGTCGCCGTAGGCCGTGAGTGCGTCGCGGGTCCACTCCTTGCCGCCGGCGACGAGCTTGTGGACGCGCTCGGCCTCGGCGACGGCCGCCTTCTGGCGGTCGAGGATCGCCTGGAGCCGCTCGGCCATCTTCCGCCGCTTCTCGTCCGAGAGTTGCTGCGGGGCGGACGCCGCGGCCGCGTCGAGGCGGTCGCGGGCGCTGTCGAGCCGGTCGACGGCATCGTTCTGCGGGCGGATGCCGGAGTTGCCGCTTTCCAGGTCGCCGCGGGCCGCTTCCATGCTGTCGAGGGCGGCGCGCACGTCACGCGCCGGCCGTTCGGCGCGGTCGAGCGTGAGTCTCTGAAGAAGGTCCTTGCCGCGCTCGATGAGCTTGTCCTGTTCGGCCGCGAGCCGCTTGAGTTCCGCGGACCGGGCGACCGGGTCGGCGATCCGGGCGGCCTCGGCGGACCGCCGGCGGATGTCGTCCTGCGCCGCGGCGAGCGCGTCGAGGCTGTCTGCCGCCCGCTTCCGCTTGGCGAGGTCCGGTGCGGCCTCGGGGGCGCGTTCGGACAGCGCCTCAATCATGCGGTCGAGGCGACCGACGGCCGTGCGGAGTTGGTCGGCCGCGAGCGAGCGGTTGTCCTTGCGGAGCTTCCCGGCCGCGTCGCGGAGCCCCTCGGGGAGCCCCTGCCCGTCGGCCGCGGCGACCGCTTTACGCAGCGCGCCCGCCTCGGCCCCGGCCTTGTCCGCGGCGGCCTTGAGTTCCTCGGCCTCGGTCTCGATCAGCGTCGCGCGTGCGGCCTGCGCCGACTTTTCGGGCGTGCCGGGTGGCAACTCGGCGGCGCTCTCGCGGAGCCCGGCCGCTTCCTGGTTCTTCTCCCCGCTCGCCCGGCGGTGCCGCGCGGCCTCGCGGTCCTTCTCCGTTGCGAGCCGCCCGGCGCGCGTCAGGAGTTGATTGGCCTGCTCCGACGCCTGCTCGGCGCGGGTGCCGGCGCGGTCGAGGTCGCTGGCGGCCGGGGCCGGCCCGAGCTTCTCGACCTCCTCGGCCTGCCGCTGAACGAAGTCGCGGAGGACGCGCGCCTCGCCGCGGATCTCGACCGCCCCGCCCCACACCGCGAGGAGGTCGAGCAGGTCGGTCAGTCCGTCCTCGACGGCCTTCTGGTGGCGGCCGGCCTTCCGCAGCAACTCCGGGACGACGCCGGCCTGACCGGCGCGCGCCGGTTGGCCGCCGATCTGCCGGGCCTCGGTGAGCGTCGGCTCGATCACGGGCAGGTCGCGGTCCGAGAGGCGGCCGAGCGCCTCGGCGACGACGGCGACGCGGTCGGTCGTGTTCGACCGCGGGAGCGCGTTGACCCGGACCGTTTCGAGCAGCACGTCGGCCTTCGCACGCATCCCGTCGGACGGGTCACTGATCTTCCCGCGGAGGAGCCGCTGGGTCTGCTCCGCGGCGAGCAGCCGGTCGCGGTCCGCGGGCACCAGCGCCCCGTCGGCCTGGGGCACCGTTTCGCCGGCCTTCTGGCGCGCCTCGCGCTGCTGGTTGCGGACGCGGATGAGGTCCGGCCGCATGGCCGCGAGTTCGCGCTCGAGCCACGCCTCGACGGTCTCCGGGGTCGCGATGCGGATCTCGAACTCCGGGCTCCGGCCCGGTTCCTTGACGGGTGAGACGTCGTCCCAGTCGTCGGCGGCCCCGCGGACGAAGACGCTGTCGCCGTCGCGCAGCGGGTTCGTGCCGTCGCGCGTCAGTGCCGCCAGGGGAACGGAGTGCGTTGCCTCGGTCGCAGTCGGCCGCACGCGGGCGAGTACCCCGGTGCCGCCGACCACCGCCGCAAGCCCGTCGCCGACCGACCCGGCATCAAGGAGTGGCACGACCCTCACGGGACCGTCGCGGCCGACGCGGTACTCCAGGAACGTCCGCCGCACCGCGTACACCTTGTCGTCGGCGGCGACGTGGACCGCGAGCATCGCGGTGTGCGTCAGCACCTGCGGGTCCTTTCCGGGGCTCGGCCGCAGCAGCGTGACGGTCGGGGCCGGGTCCGGGAGCAAGCGGATTTCGACCAGGCGCGTTCCCGTCAGGCCGGTCTCGTCGGTCAGCCGGAAGGCGTACATGCCCGACATCGAGGGGGCGAACAGCGCGCTCAGCCCGCGGCCCGTGGAGTCGATCGTCAACGGGACATCGGCCCCGATCTCGTTGGCGAGGTCCTCGGCCCCGGCCGCGGCGAGCGGGTTCAGGTGCCCCACCGGCGCGAGCCCCGCGGCCTGCCCCACGATCGAGCGGTCGCCGGTGAAGGCCAGTGCGGCCGCCGCGAGCCGCACGTCCGACGTTGCGGCCACGGTCACGACCGTGCCGACGGGGATCTCGAGGACCGACGCGCCATCAGGGAGGTCGAGTTCGGGCAGGCCGGTGTACGCCGGCGGGCGCAGGCGGAACCGCGGGCTGGGCCGGCCGCCCCCGGGGCCGGGGAGCGGGACCAGCCGCGGTGGCGGGACCACGTCCACCCGCAGCCACTCGGATTCGTAGTCGTTCGACGCGACCTTGAACGCGAACGGCCCCTGTACCCGGGCGGCCTCGACGCGGGCCGTCACGACCGCCGCACCGGGGAACTTCGGGTCGTTCCCGACGGCGAGCGGGTACTGCTCCTCGAACTCCTCGCCGCCGGTCACCCGGAACGCGACGACCGCCCGGTCCTTGATGGCGCCGCGGACGACGAGCTTCAGGTCGAACGCCTCGCCCTTCGGCATCCGGGCGGGCAGTTCGGCGGGCACGAGAACCTGTACCCGCGTCCGCGTGGGCCACGGGTGGTTCCCGAACGGGTCGGCGAGGCGCGTGATCGCGACCGTCGCGCGCTCGGGGCCGGCGATCGCGAGGGGCACGGCGGCCGCGCCCACGGCGGCGCACGTCCACACCGCCCGCCAGCACTTCCCGGACGGGACCAAGCGGTCGAGGTTGTACCGGTTCGCGGCGCGGTGGGCCGACCGCACGGCCGCCTGTTCGAGGTGCGGCGACACCCCGCGGCCGACCGGGTCTTCCGCCTCCAGGAACGACACGGCCGACGCGAGGGCGTCGTTCAGTTCGGGGTACTTCTCTTCGAGTTCGAGCGCGATCGAGAGCGCGTCGGACCGCAGGCCGAGCGACCGGGAGACGCCGCGGAGCCACACCACGCCGCCGAGTGCGAGCGTGCCGGCGAGGGCCAGGGCGCGTGCGAGCGGGGGGAGCGAGACGGCCGCATCGAGTACGCACGCGACGAGGGCAACGCCGACCGTCGCGGCGGCGAACCCGAGCACCCCCGCGGCGAGGGCGACCAGCTTCCGGGTCCGCCCGAGGTCGCCGAGCGTGTCGGTCAGCGACTCGCGGCTGGTCGGGGGACGAAGGACGAGGGCCATGCGTGGTTCCCGTTCGCGCAGTCGAAGCAGAGAGCAGCACGATTGAGGTCAGAGAGAAGACGTTCCAGACCGCGGATGAGATTCGATCCCGGTAGGAGTGACGCTGTTGGGCTCGGATCGGCTTGGTTCGGGTGGGGCAGACATTCGAGTCTGCCTCCAACCGCCCCACGGGGCAGACACGAATGTCTGCCCCACCAAGTCAACAGCGTAACTCCTACCCGGATTTCCGCCTCGCTCGTGCGGCGACTTCTCAGGCCACATCATAACAGCCGCTCGCGCTTCCGCAAAAGCCACTCGGCCGAGAGGAGCAGCGCCACCAGCAAGTACACCCACGGGCTGTTCCACAGTTCGACCGGCGGGCACGGCTGGTTCAGCGGCACCCGCTGGAGGTTCTTCAGGTCGTCGAACACCTGGTCGGCGGTCGCGAGCGTGTAGAACCCGCCGTTCGAGGCGGCCGCGGCCGCGACGAGGTCGGACTTGTTGAGTTGCACGCGGTCGCGCTCGTTGAGCGGCGGCAGCACTCGGGCGACAGCCGCCGGCGGCGACGAGCCGGGCTGCGGTTCCGGGTCGAGGAGCGTGAACCGGTACTCGCCCTCGGGCGTGCGGGTGACGACCGTCTCGTACTGGACCCCCGGGCCGGGGACGCGGGCGAGGGTCAGCGTCGAGGTGTCGGCCGGTCCGGCCCCGGGGGTGCCGTCGGGGTTCGCGAGCGGGCCGCGCACCAGCCCGACCCGCACCGGTTGCCCGGCCGGCGGCGCGGGTGCTTCGACCGGGAACCGCACCACGACCGTCATCTTCTCGTCGCGGCGGAAGTCCACCTTGGGCGCGACCTTCAGCTCGATCCGCCGCGCCCGCGACCGCGACAGCACCTTCATCGCCTGCACCCAGAACCGGTCGAAGTGCTCCTCGTCGTTGCGGTACCGCCACCGCCAGGTGTCGTCGAACCCGATGAACAGCACCGGCCCCGCCCCCGCGAACGACTGCACCACGAGCGGGTGGCTCTCGTTCGCCGCGCCCTCGGCCGGGCGGTCCGGGTGGACCGCAAGGACGACCGTGTTGGGCTTCCGGCGGTAACCTCTCGCGGACCAGAACAGCGGCTGGAGGCGGTTCCAGATGTTGGACGCCTCGGCGTCGTCGGGCGAGAACCGGAACAACGGGTGCTGCCGGCCGGCGGGGGTGATCCGCGGGCGGAACCCCTCGGCCAGCGGCGGCTCCTCGCCGGGGCGGCCCGCGGCCGGGGAGACCGCGACGGGCAGCACGTCGGCCAGCGGCGTGTCCGCGAAGGCGGCCGGGGTGCCGTGCTCGCCCGACAGGAACAGGAGCCCGCCGCCCTTCACCTTCACGAAGTCCGCGACGCTCTGGAGGACGCCGTTGGCCCGCGGGAGCTGCTTCGGGTCCACGTCGCCGAGCACGATGACGTCGTAGGCGAAGAGCTGGTCGCGGGTCGGGAAGTCGCCGCGGAACGCGGACCGGTCGGTCTCGGCCCAGCCCTTCGAGGCGTTGAGCAGCAGCACCTCGACCGAGAACCCCTTCCCGCCCACGGACCGCTCGGACTCGCGCTCCAGCAGCACCTTCACGAACCGGAAGTCGTACCGCGGGTAGCCCTCGATGTAGAGCACCCGCACCCGCTTGGAGTCGGTCACCAGGACCGTGCGCTCGATCCGGTTGTTGGTCAGGTCGGTCTCGCCGGCGACCGACTGGACCTCCAGGATGAACGTCTTCTCGCCGGCCTCGTTCGGCGTGTGCGCGATGGTGACGGGGACGCGGTTGCCGTTCGGGTCGGGGGTGACGGTGACGCGCTTCCCGGTGTCGGGCGACTTCCCCTTCTCGTAGAGGGTGACCGTGACCGGGGCCGCCGGCACCTGGCCGCGGGCCACGAGCCGCGCGTCGAACACGATCCGGTCGCCGACGGTAACGGTGTCGTCGGCCTGGAGGTCGGTCAGTTCGAGGTCGGGAACCTCCCACGAGTCGCCGACGCCGACGAGGTACAGCGGCACCCCGGCACGGGCCGCCTCGCGCGCGGCCTTGGGCAGGTCGTCGCCCGACGTCGTGACGCCGTCGGTCAGCATGATGACGGCCGCGAGAGAGCCGCCCCGGAACGACTTCAGAACGGCCTCGGCCCCGTCGCCGAGCCGCGACTCGGTCCCCAGATCGCGGTACCCCTTCTTGCGGTCGTCCCAGACGAGATCGCGAAGCGCCTTCGTCCCCGCGGCGAGGTCACCCGGTTCGGAGAGTTGTGCGACCTCGCGCGGCGCGGCCGCGTCGACGGCGTAGACGTGGACCTTGACCTCCTTTTCCCTCAGGAGGCGTTCGAGCCACGGGCCGTCCTTGTGCGTGAGGAGCAGGCGTGCGAGCGCGAGCCGGTGCGGGGGCTCGGGGAGGTCGTTGAGCCTCGCGAGTTCTTCCGCCTTGGCCCGCACCGCCGGGTCCTTGAACTCGTCGATCGTCCCCATGCTCCCCGACGTGTCGATCAGGATGACGACCTCCGGCCACCCCTCGCGGTCGAACGCGAGCCGCAGTTGCGGGAGCAGGACGAACAGCGCGAGCAGGAACACCGACAGCCGCAAGAGGCCGGGCACGACGAGCCGGTACAGGCCCGACACGGCGCGGCGCTCCGCGCGGTACACCGCCGCCGTCAGGACCAGCGCCGCGACCCCGACCGCGAACAAAACCCGCCGGTCGGAGACCGAGCTGCGGAGGAACGCGGTGAACCCTTCGAGCCGCCACTTCGTGCCCTCGCCGGGCTGCGCCGCCGGCACGCCCGCGGCCGCTTCCACACCGTGCCGCAGGTCGGGGGGCAGGAACCCGAGCAGGTTGTTCGTTCGCTCGTAGTGAATCAACGTCCCGAGCACCGCGACCGCCGCCGCGAGCGGCACCAGCGCGCCGGCGGTGCTGACGACCCGCAGGTACCATTTCCGCTGGACCGGCCGCACCGACCCGGCCGCGGTCCCCGCACCCGCGGCACGCGCCGGCCCCCACCGCCACGCGACGACCAACTCGGCGACCAGCACGGCGAGCGCGATCATGACCGCGACCCGGGCGATCGCCGGGCCGTGCGGCTTCGGCGACGACACGACGACCGCCCCCGTGTCGGTCGTGGGCCGCACGTCGGCGACGTCCGGAACGGTCTGGATCGCGCCGACCGAGCGGAGTTCCGCCGGATCGACGCGCCGGAGGTCGGACTCGTACCCGCCGCCGCTCGCGGCCGCCTCGGGGACGTTCACGGCGAACACCCGCTCCCCGGCCCCGTCGAGCCGCACCCGGTACAGGCCGCTCAGCCGCGTCCCCGGGAACCGCGCGACCCCGGCCTCGTCCTGGAGCGCGAGCGGCAGCGCCGCGGTGATCCCCTCGGGGCCGCTCAGCGTCGCGGTCTGGCCCGCGGCGGCCGGGGGGTAGAACTCCTCGACCGGCTCGCCCACCAGGACCGTGTGCCGGTCCGGGCTCGCGGCCATGAACCGCAGGAACTCCTGCTGAAACATCAGGTACGACGGGAGCGGCGGCCAGTCGTTCCAGTCCTCGTTGAACGTGCTGGTGTACACGACGACCCGGCCGCGGTGCCGGGTCCACTCGGCGAGGGCCGCGTCGGGCTTCTTGGTCCCGGTCGAGTTCGCGGGCACCGCCTGCGGGCCGCCGGCCGGGGTGAACGAGAGGACGCGGCGGGCGCGGGCGTCGGCCGGCGCGTCGAGCCGGAGGTAGGTGCGGAACGGGGCCATGACGAGGCCGCCGCGGACCTTCTCGTTCTGGAAGAACTGGAGCGGGGGCTTCGCGTAGTCCTCCTCGTCGGCCGCGAGGCGGAACCCGGCGTCGGTCGGGCCGGTCCTCACCTCGTCGCCGATCGGGCCGGGGAGGACGCCGTTGCCGTCGTTGAACAGGTGCTGGTTGTAGAGCGCGCGGCCGAGGACCGCGTTGGGGCCGAGGCCGATCACCACCCCGCCCCCCCGCTTCAGGACCGCGTCGAGCTTGAGCGCGAGGTCGGCGGTGGGCGACGGGACGTCGCACAGGTACACGCAGTCGACGCCGGTGAGGTCGCCGGCCGAGGGGTCGAGGAACTCGGCGGGGGTGACCGTCCGCGGGCGGGCCGGCGTGTCGGCGGGCTTGGCACTGGGGGGGAACAGGGCACGAGCCAGGTAGCCCGCGGCGCGGCGGAACGGGGCCGGGTCCGGCTTGCCGTCGACCAGAATGGCGCTGATGCCGTCGCGGACCGGGAACGCGATCGCGCGTGCGTCGTCGGCCGGCAGGTCGTCGGGCTCCAGCAACCGCACCTGGAGGACGTGCAGCCCCTTCTCGCGGAACCGCACCTGCCCCTCCAGCCCGAACGCGACCGTGGCGCGGCTGCCCGGCGGGATGAGTTTGAGGGTCTGCTGCTCGACCGGGACGAGCGCATCGGCCCCTCCGGGCCGGCCGACGAGGAGCTGAACGCGGACGTCCCGCTTCTCGGTGCGGCCGAAGTTGGCGACGACCGCGGTGACCTCGCCCGGGGAGTCGAGGAACGGCAGCGGGTCCTTGAGTTCGACCGCCGCGACGGCGAGGTTCTCCAGGTCGGTGCGGGCGAGGTCGAGCGCCACGACGTCGGCCCGGCCCAGGATCCGCTGCCACACGTCCGGGGCGGGCGTGTCGGCCCGGGGCAGCGCGTTGGCCCACGCCGACCGCTGGAGGTCGGTGACGAACGTGACCTGGCGCCGCGGGTACGCCCGGGGCGAGCGAGCGAGGGCGTCGGCGACGGTCCCCAGGGCGGCGGCCACGTCGGCCGGGGCGTGGGTCGGCTTCACGCCGCGCAACTCGGCGACGACCCGCTCGACGTCGTTGGCCGGGCCGGGGACGACCACCTCGGTCCCGCCCGCGAGGACGATCAGCGTGAACCCGTCGCCGGGGCCGGCCGAGCGGACCAGCGCCTCGGCCTGGGCCACGCCCCGCTCGAACCGCGTCTGCCCGTCGTCGGTCCGGGCCGTCATGCTGAGCGAGGCGTCGAGGACGACGACGTGGTGCGTCCGCGGGACGTTGGCGACGGTCTCGGTCGCGCCCGGCCGCACGGCCTGCCACAGCGGCTCGGCCCACCTCGTGGCGGCGACCATCGCGAACAGCGGCAGCAGCAGCGCCAGGAGGCGGAGGGCGAGGAGCACCCAGTGGTCGATGCGGCGGCGGTGCCGGCGCTCGGCGACCACGAGGAACCGCACCGCGGCCCACGGGACGATCTGGTACCGCTTGCGGAACAGGAGGTGGATGAGGACCGGCAGACCGACCGCGGCGGCGGCGGCCCCGGTCGCGAGCAGCGGGCTGAAGACGGCGAACGGCGTCACGGGTGGTGTTTGCCCGGGTGGTGGTCGGGGCCTCAAGAACCGGGCGAGTGGCCTGGCGGTGCCCTACCCAGTATCACCGGTGCCGAAAGCCGCGGCAACACAACCTCGGCCGCCGCCGGCGATTTTCCCGCCACCGCCCGGGTCCACCGGTCGCCTCAGGCGTGTGCCGGGGCCGCGGCGTGGCGGGCGATCACCTCGTGGACGAACCGGAGCTTCTCGACCACGGGCGCGGACAGCACGAAGGGGTACCCGTCGGGGTGGCCCATCCCGCGGTTCAGGTTGTTCAAGACGTAGGTGAGCGCGTACCAGCTCTCGATCATGGCGTCGAACGCCGAGGACGTGATCGACACCAGGCTCGGGCTGGGCGTCATCGCGAGGTGGCCGGGCCGCTTGGGCCGCAGCGTCAGCCCGGCGTCGACGGTCGTCTCCAGCAGGTCCGTCATGTGCAGGTAGTGCGCCCACGTCTCGGCCCAGTCCTCCCAGGCGTGCGAGGTCGCGTAGGTCGAGATGTAACTGTCCCGCCACGCCGCGGGCGGGCCGTCCTTGTAGTGCCGCTTCAGCGCCTCACCGTAGTCGGCCTGCTCGTCGCCGAACACCGCCCGGAACCCGTCGAGGAGCGCCGAGTCCTTGATGAGTCGGTCCCAGTAGTAGTGCCCGATCTCGTGCCGGAAGTGGCCCAGCAGGGTGCGGTACTTCTCGTGCATCTGGTGCCGGCGGCGCTCCCGCTCGGCGTCGTCGGCCTCGGAGATGTTCATGGTGATCAGGCCGTTGTCGTGCCCGGTGAGCACCCGCGGGGCCTTCGGGTCCGCGGGATCCTCGAGGAACTCGAACGCGAGGCCGGCCGCCGGGTCGTCCGCCTTCGACACGACCGGGAGCCGGAGCGCCACCAGGCTGTACACGAGGCGCCGCTTGGCGACCTCCATCTTGTACCACGCCGTGCGGTTGATCGGCTTGGTCAGGTTGGGGATCACCTTGTTGAGCCGGCACGACAGGCAGAACGGGTTCGGGTCGTTCGCCGGTACGGCCCAGTTGCAGACGTCGTGCGCAGTGTAGTTCTCGCAGAGGCGGTACGTCCGGTCCCCGGCCCGCGGGAGCGGCGACCGCCACAGGCGGTCCTTCCCCTTGTCGAGTGACCCGTTCACCCCCAGGTCGGGGAGGTACGCGAGGGTGTGGGCGCAGCGAACGCAGACGCTGTTCTCGAAGAAGATGAGGTTGTCGCAGTGGTCACAGTGAAAGACCTTCATTGCACGTTCCGGGTGATGCGTGGTGCCGGGCGGTGCGACCTCACAGGTCGCCGTCGGCAGCGACGCGGCCTCATGCGAATCGCGTGCCGCTTGGAGCCGCCGGCCGCCTCAGTTCTTCGGCTGGCGTTCGGGGAGTTTCGCCAAGAGCCCCGTGACCTGCTCGTGAAGGTATTTGTACGCCCCGTTGCCCGGGTGCTTGTGGACGAGCCCCTTGGTGATCTTCGCGGCAGCTTCGAGGTGCCCGCGGGCGGACCACTGGTCCTCGACGCCGCCCCGGGCTGAAGTCGCGGCCGCGAGCCCGCGGAGGCTCTCGGCCTGCTGGTACAAGTGGGTCGGGGTGTCCTGAAAGTCGCGACCGAGCACACCGTAATCGCGGACCGCTGCGGTGTACGCGACCTGCGCGGCCGGGTACGCGGCGCGGCGGAAGAAGTAGTCGCCGAGCGTCGCGGCGGTCGCGGCGCGGAGGACCCGGGCCTTCACCGATGTTGCGTCCGGGAGCGCCGCGACGCCGCGGAGCGCGTCCCGGAGAACCGGGGCCGCGTCGTCGTACTTGCCCAGGTCGGTGAGCAGCGCCGCGAGTTCGCGGTCGGCGTCGATCACGGCCAGGTGCTTCGCGGGGTTGGTGCTGTGGGTCGCGGCGTGCCGGCGGGCCATCGCGCACACCTTCCGCATCTGCGCCTCGACCCCGTCCCACCGGCCGGCCCGTGCTTCGCGGGCGACGAGTTGCTGCCGCGCGAGCGGCTCCAGCTGCGCGACGCTCGGGTTGTCCGGGTGGGCGGCGACGAGCGCCTCCATTTCCGGGGCGAGGGCGTCGAGCAGCGCGTCGGCCCCGTTCGCGTCGCCGCGGCGGAGCTTCATCGAGGCGATCTTCGCGGTCGCCAGAACCCGGTCGCTCGTCACGTCCGGGTCGCCCGGGACCAGCCCGAGGATGCGGGCGGCGACGTCGCGGGCGTGCCCGTAGTCGGCCTCCGCGTCGGCGTAGAGCCCGACCTGCGACTCGATGTTCCCGAGCCGGTCGTACCCCTCCATGCGGAACCGCAGGAGCTTCACGTCGCTGCCCTGGAACTGGCACAGGCCGTCGAGCGTTGAGCGGGCGCTCGCCAGCACGTCGCGGCGCACGTTCTCGGAGTGGGGCAGGTCCACGAGCCGGTCGGCGAACTCGAAGTAGTGCCGCTTGAGGGCCGACAGCGCGAGGCCCAGGGTCATCTCGGCCCGGGCTTTCTCGGCGAGCGCGGCGTTCCGCGCCTCGGTAAGCGCGGCGTTGGACCGTTCCAGTCCGTCGTTGGCGGCTTCGAGCTGGGCGTTGGTCGCTTCCAGTTGATCGTTGGCGGCGCGGACCTGGCGGTTCTTTTCGGCCGCGACGCTGACCCCGACGACGAGCGCCGCGACCAGCCCCGCGCCGAGGGCCGCGGCCGCGGCCTGCCACGGCTTCCGCCGCGCCCACTTTAGCGTGCGCTCCCACCGGCCGACGGGCCGCGCGGTGATCGGCTCGCGGTTCAGGAACCGTCGCAGGTCGTCGGCCAGCGCCCCGGCCGAGGCGTACCGGCGGTGCGGCTCCTTCGCGAGGCACTTGAGGCAGATCGTTTCCAGGTCGCGGGGCACGTCGGGCTGGAGGACGCGGGGCGACACCGGGTCCATCTCGCGGACCATGATGACCGTGCGGAGCGCGTCCGGTCCCTGGAACGGCGGGCGGCCCGTGAGCCCCTCGTAGAGGATCGCGCCGAGGCCGTACACGTCGGCCGGCGGCCCGAGGAGCGAGAGCACGCCGGACGCCTGCTCGGGCGGCATGTACGCGGGGGTGCCGAGCACCTCGCCCGTGTGCGTCAGGCCGGCACCGTGCGGCGGCGTCTCACCGGGGGCGTCCAGCGTGGCGAAGGTCTTGGCGAGGCCGAAGTCGGTGACCTTCGGCGTACCGTCGGCGGCGAGGAGGATGTTCGCGGGCTTCAGGTCGCGGTGGAGGATGCCCTGGTCGTGACTGTGCTGGAGCGCCCGCGCGAGCGTTTCGACCACACGGGCCGCCGCCCGGGGCTCCTGCGGCTTGCGGTCGAACTTCTGGGCGAGCGAGCCGCCGTCGAGGAACTCTTGCGTGAAGAACGGCTGGCCGTCGGCGACGCCCGTTTCGAAGAGCTGCGCGATGTTCGGGTGCTGGAGCTGCGCGACGGCGCGCACCTCCTCGTTGAACCGCGCCAGCGACCGCTCGTCGGGCTCGTGCGACAGGAGCTTGATGGCGACGACGCGGCCGAGCGTCAGGTGCCGCGCCCGGTACACCCGACCCATCCCGCCGCGGCCGACCAGCGCGAGCACCTCGTACCCCGGGACGACCGGAACCTGCGCCCCGCCCACGACCGGCGGCTGGCCGCTGAAGCGGATCGTCGGCTCGGGCAGTGTCCGCGTCGGGTCGAGGGACGGGTCCGGGAGGTCGGTGGTTTCCATGATGGAAGCCTACCACCCCTCCCCGGCCGGGTCCAACCGCCGCGGGTCTTACAATGCCCCGGACTGCACTCGCTCGCACCCCGCGAACCCGGGACGCACCATGCTCCGCTCCGCAGCCGCCGGGCTGGCCCTCTGCCTCGGCGCGCTCGTGTCCGCACAGCCCGCGGCGAAGCCTGTCGGCGTGACGTTCCGGGTGAAGATCGCCGCGGACCAGGTCGGGAAGACGCCAGAGTCCGGCCGCGTCCTCGTCGGCATCGGTCCGGCGAACAGCGAACCGGACTTCATCAACTACCGCCCGCCCGTGCTGCCGATCCTCGGGGCGGACGTCGAAGCGTTCGCGGCCGACACGACGGTCACGCTCGACGCGACTTCGGACGCGTTCCCGCTCGGCGGGCTCGAGAAGTTCCCGGCCGGTGAGTACACCGTGCAGGCGCGGTTCCTCACGAACCGCGACATCAACCTGCCGGACGCGCCCGGGAACCGGTACAGCAAGACGCAGAAGGTGAAGCTGGACCCGGCCGCCGGCACGACCGTCACCCTCACGCTCGACGCGGGCCTCGGTCAGTCGGAAGTGCTCCCCAGGGAGACCGCGGCGCACAAGTACCACAGCGTCCCATCGAAGCTGCTCTCGGTCTTCCACGGCCGGCCGATGGTGTACCGCGTCGGGGTCGTGCTGCCGCCGAACTTCGACAAGGAACCCGAGAAGCGTTACGGCCTCGTGGTCGCGATCGGCGGGTTCGGCACGCGGTACACCTCCGCCAAGGGGACCGAGCCGGACCCGCGGTTCGTGCAGATCGTCCCCGACGGGGCGGGGCCGTTCGGCGACCCGTACCAGGTCGATTCCGCGAACAACGGCCCGTACGGGGCGGCGCTCACCACCGAGGTGATCCCGTTCATCGAGAAGACGTACCGCTGCGTCGGCACCCCGAGGAGCCGCTTCACGACCGGGGGCAGCACCGGCGGCTGGGTGTCGCTGGCGCTGCAACTGTTCTACCCCGACTTCTTCAACGGCTGCTGGTCGCAGTGCCCGGACTCGCTCACCTTCGAGCGGTTCGAGCTGATCGACCTCTACGCCGACGCGAACGCCTACACGAACCGGTTCGGGATCGAGCGGCCGGCGACCCGCACGGTGGACGGCGATACCGTCGCCACGGTCCGGCACGAGTGCCAGTTGGAGCGCGTCCTCGGCCGCGGCGGGCGGTGGGAACTCGGCGGCCGCGACTGGGCGAGTTGGAACGCCACCTACGGGCCAAAGGGCAAGGACGGGCGGCCGGTGCCGGTCTGGGACGGCAGGACCGGCGCGATCGACCGGGCCGTACTCGACCACTGGAAGAAGTTCGACCTGCTGCTGGTGACGAAGAACAACTGGAAGGTACTCGGCCCGAAGCTCGCGGGCGGGAAGGTGAACGTGTGGGTGGGCGACGCCGACGAGTACTTCCTGAACGCGGCCGTGCGCCGGTTCAAGGACGCGACCGGGGCGCTGAAGAACCCGAAGTTCGACGGCACGGTGATGATCGAGGCCCGCAAGGGCCACGAGTCGGGCGGGTGGACGCGGGGCGAAATTCTCGACGCGATGGCCGCCCGGATGAAATAACTGCGGCCGGTCCCGCGTCTGCGTGTGCAACGGGGGCGGCGGGTTCGGGGAGTCTGGAATTCGCTCGCGGCCCGACTAACATATTGCACCAGGGGGGCGGTTCCGCGTCGGGGCCGCCCCCCGTGCGTTCCCAGCGGTCGCCAGCCATGTCGAACCTCCGCACCCCGCTGTACCAGTGGCACGTGGACCACAAGGCCCGCATGGTGCCGTTCGGCGGGTGGGACATGCCGGTGCAGTACGCCGGCGTGGTCGCGGAGCACAAGGCGGTCCGCACCGCCGCCGGGCTGTTCGACATCTCGCACATGGCCCGCGTCAGCGTCGGCGGGCCGGACGCGCTCGCGTTCCTGGAGTCGGTGTTCACCAACTCCGTCGCGACGATGAAGGACGACCAGGTCCGGTACGGGCTCGTGTGCAACGCGGGCGGCGGCATCCTCGACGACGTGCTCGTGTACCGCTGGCCCTACGGGTACTCGGTCGTCGTCAACGCCTCGAACCGCGGCAAGATCCTCGCGTGGTTCGAGACGCAGCGGGTCGGCAAGAACGTCGAGATCGTCGACCAGACCGACCGCACCGCGATGGTCGCCGTACAGGGGCCGAGGTCGGTGGAACTGGTCGCCGGGCTGTTCGACGCCGACGTGTCGAAGCTCAAGTACTACTACGCGACGCCGACGCTGTACTGCCGGCAGCCGTGCGTGGTGAGCCGCACCGGCTACACCGGCGAGGACGGCTTCGAGGTGATCGTCGAGAACGCGTATGCGGTCTCGCTGTGGACCGAGCTCGTGTCGCGGGGGGCGGTGCCCTGCGGCCTCGGGGCGCGCGACACGCTCCGGCTCGAAGCCGCGATGCCGCTCTACGGCCACGAACTGAGCGAAGAAACGAACCCGATCCAGGCCGGCCTCGGGTGGGCCGTGAAGCTCGACAAGGGCGAGTTCATCGGCCGCTCGGCCCTCGCCGCCGCGGACGCGACGAAACCGGTGCGCGTCGGGCTGGAGATCGAGGGCAAGCGGGCGGCCCGCGAGGGGTCGCCGCTCCTCGACGCCGACGGCGCGGCCGCCGGCACCATCACGAGCGGCAGCTTCTGCCCGTGGCTCGACAAGTCGCTGGCGATGGCCTACGTCCGCCCGGACCTCGCGTCGGTCGGCACCCCGCTCGACGCCGACGTCCGCGGGTCGGTGCTGAACGCCACCGTCGTCCCGCTCCCGTTCTACAAGCGAGCCAAGGCGTAACTCTCTCAGGAGCCCCCGATGTCCAACCCGGCCGACCTGCGGTACAGCCCGACCCACGAGTGGGCCAAGCTCGACGGCGACGTCGTCACCGTCGGCGTCACCAAGTTCGCCGTCGAGCAACTCACCGAGCCGACGTTCCTCGAACTCCCCGCGGTCGGCAAGGTGCTCGCCGCCGGCAAGGCGTTCGGGATCATCGAGTCGGTGAAGTCCACCTCGGACCTCAACTCGCCGGTGACCGGCACCGTGGTCGAGCGGAACGAACTCCTGCTCGAGGACCGGGCCAAGAAGCGGGCCGCGGACCTCGCCCCGGTCAACGACGACCCGTTCGGGACCGGCTGGATGGTGAAGGTGAAGCTCGCGCCCGGCGCGACGCTCGACCACCTGCTCACCGCCGCCCAGTACGACGAGCAACTCGCCTCGGACGGCCACTAACCGCGGAGGTGCCCCGATGTCGACCGCCACCGTGCCGCCCACCGCCGCGCCCGTGCGAGTGCCCCAGGGGCCGGCACTCATCGGGCTCGCCGATTACGTTGAACCGGGGGAGCGCTTGCTCCTCACCGGTGTGCGGTACGCCGATTACGAGCGCCTCGTGGAATGGCGGGACGCGCACCGGCGCACCGTTCGCGTCGCGTACGACTCCGGGGGGCTGGAGATCATGGTCGTCTCGAACCTCCACGAGCGGTACCGGAAACGGCTCGACGTACTGATCGTGTCGTGGATCGTGGAAACCGGGGGCGAGTACTGTCCGAGCGGCCAGCTCACTCACCACCGCGGCGACATCGAGAAGGGGTTCGAGCCGGACGAGTGCTACTACATCCAGAACTGGCGCAAGGTGAGTGGCTTCCGCGAGATCGACTTCACGAAGGATCCGCCGCCCGATCTCGCCGTCGAGGTGGAAGTCAGCCGCACCGTGTTGCCCCGTCTCCCCCTCTACGCCGCGTTCAAGATTCCGGAAGTCTGGCGGTGGGACGGCGAGCACCTCACGATCCTCTTGCTCCGACCCGACGGAACGTACCGGGAGTCGTCCGTCAGCCTCGCCCTGCCGACGGTTCCCTGGCCCGAGTTCATCGCCTTCCTCAGATTGCCCGACACCGTTGCGTACGCCGAGTTCGACCGGCAGGTTCGCGCCTGGGTGCGCTCCCTGCCGCCGGCCCCGACCGCTTGACTTCTTTCGCCCCAGAGGTGCCTGTGTCCTACGTCCCGAACACCGCCGACGACCGGGCCGCAATGCTCGCCAAGGTGGGCGTCGCCTCGGTCGATGACCTGTTCGCCAACATCCCGCCGGCGGTGCGGCTGAACCGCCCGCTCGACATCCCCCCCGCCCTCGGCGAGATGGACCTCCAGCGGCACATCTCGCACCTGGCGCACAAGAACCAGGCCGCCAGCAGCGCCGTGTGCTTCCTCGGCGGCGGCGCGTACGACCACTTCATCCCGAGCGTCGTCGACGCGGTCGCCGGGCGGAGCGAGTTCTACACCGCGTACACCCCGTACCAGGCCGAGGCGAGCCAGGGCACGCTCCAGGCGGTGTTCGAGTTCCAGACGCTGATGTGCCAGCTCACCGGGCTGGAGGTGGCCAACGCCAGCCTCTACGAGGGCGGGTCGGCCGTCGCCGAGGCCGTGCTCATGGCCCTCGGCATCACCGGCCGCACCGGCGAGGTGCTCGTCGCCGAGAGCGTCCACCCCGAGTACCGGCAGGTGCTCGCGACGTTCGCCGCGAACCTGAACTGCACCGTCCGCACGCTGCCCACCCCGGACGGCGTGCTGAACCCGAGCGACGTGAAGGCCGCAATCACCGACGCGACCGTTGCGGTGGTCGCGCAGTCGCCGAACTTCTTCGGCCACCTCGAAGACATGCGGGCGATCGGCGAGGCGACGCGCAAGGTCGGCGCGGTGTTCATCGCGAGCTTCGACCCGGTCCTCGCCGGGGTGCTGAAGCGGCCCGGCGACTACGGGGCCGACATCGCGGTCGCCGAGGGCCAGGGGCTCGGCACCCCGCTCGGGTTCGGCGGCCCGTACCTCGGCATCCTCGCGTGCCGCGGCGACAGCGACTACGTCCGCAAGATCCCCGGCCGGCTCGTGGGCCAGACGACCGACCGCAACGGGAAGCGGTGCTGGGTGCTGACGCTCCAGACCCGCGAGCAGCACATCCGCCGCGAGAAGGCGACGAGCAACATCTGCACGAACCAGGGGCTCCTCGCGCTGCGGGCCGCGGTCCACCTCACCGCCCTCGGGCCGGAGGGGCTCCGCGAGACGGCCGAGCTGTGCGTGCGCAAGGCTCACTACGCCGCCGAGCAACTCGCGAAGGTACCCGGCGTGTCGCTGCGGTTCGGCGCGGCGTTCGGGAAGGAGTTCACGATCAAGGTGCCGGGCAACCCCCAGACGCTGCTCGCGAACCTGCGGGTCGCCGGGTTCCACGCCGGCCTCGCGCTCGGCCGGTGGTACCCCGGCCTCAAGGACTGCATCTCGGTCGCCGTGACGGAGCAGCGCACCAAGGCCGAGATCGACGGCCTGGCCGGCGCGCTGCGGGCGAGCGTGTGAGGAGGAGCGACGATGGCCTACGGTGACTTCGAGCTGGCAGACGTTGTCGCGAAACTGGGCGTGTCGGTGGCCGACCACCCGGACCTCTTCCCGGCGATCGCCCCCGCACCGCTCAGCCCCCCGGTGCAGGGTCTGTTGCGGCTCTACTTCCCCCTGGCGATCGCCAACGGGACCGAGAAGGCCCGGTCGGAGTTTCTCATCGCGCCGGTCCTCGCCGACACCCGCGAGCAACTCAACCGGCAGGTCAGCCTGTTCTCGGGGTGCGACTTCGTCGTCGACCGGGCAAAGGGCTTGAACGGCGTGTGCGACTACATTCTGTGCCGGTCGCCGCAGCAGGAGTTCATCACCGCACCGGTCGCCGTGATCGTCGAGGCCAAGAACGAGAACATCAAGGGCGGCCTCGGGCAGTGCGGAGCGGCAATGGTCGCGGCTCGCGTATCCAACGAGCGAGCGGGCCTCCCGGCGGAGCCGGTGTTCGGCTGCGTGACGAGTGGAAACGTCTGGCGGTTCCTGCGGCTGATCGGGAGCGACTTGCAGATCGACCAGAAGGAATACTACCTGACGACGCAACCCGACCAAATCGTCGGCATCTTGCTCGGCATCCTCGGCGGCCCCCGCGCCCCGTCCGAACGGGCCGCGTAACTCGCCGTCACACCTTCACCGTCTCGCCGGCCCCGTGGTTCGCGCCGCTCGTGTTCGCGGCCTCGATGAACGCCATGATTTCGAGCGTCGTCGCGGGGTCCACCGGCGGCTTGCCCGTCTTGAAGAACGCGACCACCTGCTTCAGCAACTCGCGGTAGATGAACGCCGTGCCGACCGCGACGGGCCGCACGCCCTTCTCCGAGAACGCGGTGAAGCCGTAGCCGCTCTGCCCCTCGCGAATGCCGCGGAGGGTCGCGACGCGGCCGTCCTTCCAGTGCCCCGTGACCGCGTCCACGCCCTTCTCGCTCACGGTGCTGACCCGCTTGCACCCCGGCCCCATCAGCGTGTAGAGGATCTCGACGGCGTGGATGCCGTAGTGGTACAGCCCGGCGTTCCGCTCGGGGACCGGCGACAGCGGGGCCGGGCCGTGGACGGCGCACCCGACGAGTTTCCCGGGCTTCGGGTCGGCGACGAACTCGACCACCTCGGGCGCGTACCGCAGCGAGGACGACGAGAACACCGGGGCCTTGTGCTTCTCGGACAGCGCCAGCAGCGCCTTCGCGTCGGCCACGGAGCAGGTGAACGGCTTGTCGATGAAGCACGGGATACCGGCTTCGAGGAACGGCCGGGCGCGTTCGAGGTGAACGGTGCCGTCCACCGCCTCGATCAGCATCCCGTCGACTTTGCCGAGCATGTCGGCGGGCTTCTCGACGAGCGGCACGCCGAACTTCTTCATCGCCGCGGTGAACCCCTCGATCCGCTCGGCCGAGAGCTTCGACTCGCCGGGGCACCCGACCACGACCGCGGCCCCCTCGACGAGTTGCTCCTTCGGGGTGCCGTCGATCCGGTTGAGCCGCTTGGTGAACTCGACGCAGTGCGACGTGTCGAAGTCGAGGACGCCGAGCTTGATCATTGTGGCTACTCGCGGCGAAGAGCGGGGATGACGGGAACCCGCAGGATACCCGCTGTCGCGGCGAACGCCACACCCAACCCGACCGCGAGGACGAGGCCGAGGATCGCGGCGAGCCGGCCCCACGGCACGTCGGCCCCACCGAGGACGTGCGGGGCCACCGAGACCAGCGCCGCGACCACGCCGATGCCGAGGCCGGCCACGAGCAGCAGCGCGTTCTCCGCGACGACGAGGAACTGGAGGTGCCGGGTGCGGTAGCCGACGGCCCGCAGCAGCGCGAGTTCGCCGACCCGCTCCCACACGCCGCGGAGCACCACGATCGCGAGGCCCAGTACGCCGAGCAGCAACCCGAGGCCGCCGAGGAGCTGGAACGTCGAGAGGTACGCGCCGATCACCGCCTGGTACGCCGCGACCTTTTCGCGGGTCGGCGTGGCGAGCAGCCCGTTCCCGCGGAACGCCCGCGACAGCAGTTGACCGACCGCGTCCTCCTTCCCGGCCGGGGTGCGGACGAGGAACACGCGGTAGCCGCCGGTCCGCGGGAAGGCGCTCGCAAACGATTCGTCGGACATCACGAGTTCGCTCTGGAACGGGCTGTCGGCGAACGTGCCGACGATGCGGAACGTGCGTTCGGCCCCGTCGTCGCCCGGCATCTTGACGTCGCCGCCGACCGCGGTCTTCAGCATCCACTGCGCCGTGTTCTGCTCGCAGAACACCGGGATCGCGCCGCCCGCGAGCGGCTTCTTCAGCAGCAGCCACGGGTTCGCCTTCTCTTCGGGCGTGCCCGCCTCGGTCGCGTAGAACTTGAACCCGCCGCGGTCGAGGAGTGCGTCGGGCACGCCGAGCGCCCGCGGCCGCGTCGCCTGGGCGAGGTTCATGCAACTCGCGTCGTCGCCGTCGCGGAGCCGCAGCGCGAACACCTCCTCCAGGTTCGCATTGAGGTCGGCGGTCGCGGCGGTCGATGCCGGCGTAACGGGCGGGTTGTCCGGGTCGGCGTCGGGCGGCGCGTGCAGGCTGCGGATCTGCTTGTCGAGGTCGGCGCGGCCGGGGCCGCTCGCGAACGACTGGTAGAGCGGGACGTCGGCCTCGGCGATCAGGTTGAACCCGCCGCTGCCACCGTTCTTGTCGAGGAACTCCGCGCCGGGCTGGCGGCGGAAGCTCTCGACGGCCACGAGCAGGAACGCGGCCGACGCCAGCAGCGCCGCCGTGAGCAGGCTCCGCCACGGGTTGCGGGCGGCGTTCCGCGACCCGAGCCGCGCCAGGGCCGACGCGCCGCGACCGCTCACCGTCGCGTGCCGCGTGCTTCGCATCCACCACCACAGCGCCGCGAGCCCCGCGGTGAGGAGCAGCCCGCCCCCAGAGAAGAACGACCCCGCCTGCGCGTCCGGGTTCGAGACGAACTTCCCCGCGACCACGAGGACGAGGCCAAGCGGCGTCGCCACGAACACGAGCAACTTCGCCCACCGCGACGGGCGCGCCGTTGCGGTCTCCGGCACCTGCGTCTCGCCGCGGAGCAGCGCCGGCGGCGGCACCCGGACGAGCCCCCGCAGGCTGAACCACAGCGCACCGAGCGCCATCACGAGCGTCAGCCCGAAGCCGAGCGCGAAGCTCAGCGGCGTCGCGTGCGGCCGCAGCACGTTCGCGACCTCGCGGTCCGGCCAGAAGTCGAGAAGCACCGACAGGAGCAGCCGGTTGTAGGCGACGCCGAGCGCGAGCCCGAGGAGGGCACCGGCGACCGCGAGCGCGAGCCCTTCCCCGAGCAGCAAGCGGCGGACCTGCCCCGTGCTGTACCCGGTCGCGAGCAGCAGCCCGACCTCCTTCGCCCGGCGGTCGAGCGCGAGCCGGAATAGCAGGCCGACGAGCATCAAAGCCGCGGCAATGAGGAAGCAACTGAACCCGAGGAACAGCCCGCCGAAGTCGGTGCCGCCCTTGCTCGCCGCGAGGAGCCGGTCGCGAATGGCGGTGAAGGTCAGCCCGGCGGCGGTCGCGTCGAGGTGCTTCGGCAGCGCCGCGAGGAGCCGCTCGCGCTCCTTGTCCTGCGCCTCGTCGGTCTCCGGGCTCCCGGCGGGCGGTGCGACCCGCACGGACGTGACCGCCCCGTACCGGCTGCCGAACAGCTTCTTCCCGGTGGCGAGGTTCACGTAGGCCATCGGCGTGGCCTTGTTCAGCGAGTTGAAGAACGTGCCGCGGGGGTGCGGCGGCTTGTCGGGCACCCGCTCCTTGACGCGGGCGTTCGGCAGCACCGGCGGGTAGTCGAGCGTGCGCAGGTCGGTCTGCCGGTCGGTGACGCCTTTGATTTCGGGCGTCAGGTTCGGGTCGCGGGCCGGCCCCGCGAGCGGGACGTAGCCGCGGAGGGTCAGCGTCGCCTCCTTCAGCTTCCCCTCGCCCTCGACCTCGGGGTCGTAGTACGTCAGCCGCAGCTTCTCGCCCGCGGGGAGCTTGTTGAGCTGCGACCCGGTCCACTCCAGCAGCACCACTTCGTCGTCGGCAAGGGACGCGACGCCGGGCGGGAGGAACGGCCCGAGCGGCAGCTTCGCCGCGGCGTCGAGCCCGGCGATCACCGGGTACGGGATCTCGTGGTCGCCGCTCGCGAGCGTGTCGGCGATGTAGACGACCGTGGGCTCGGCCCGCACGCCGAGGTCCTTCGCGGCCGCCTCGAGCCCGGCCACGGTCGCGGGGAGCATCACGAGCTGGTCGAACTCGACGCTCAGGTAGCGGCGCGCGGCCGGCGGCTCGCGCCGCTCGATGGCCCGGACCTTCAGCCCGAAGTCCTCGGCCGTGAGCTTCGGCTGGAGTGCGGCGTTCAGTGCGTCGGCGGTCGCGCCCTTCGCGAGCAGCGCGTTCGCTCGCGCGTCGGAGCCGCCCGCGACGAGCCGGCCGAGCGTGCGGATCGGCACGAACACGTTCAGCGGCGCGGCCGGGTTCGGCGTCAGGTTGAAGTCGTTCGTCGCGCTCTCGGGCTGGAGCACCCCGGCGACGGTGAACTCCTCGCTCGCCGTCACGTCGGCCGAGGTGCGCTTCGCGAGCGACGACGACCGCGGGATCTCGGTGAGCCGCTCGACGCCGATCCGCACGCGGTCGCCGGGCCTCGCGTTCAGCTTCTCGGCGACGCGGTGCGACAGCACCACCTGCTTCGCGGTGCTCGCCCAATCGACGTCCGCGACGCCGGGCTGGAACCGCGGGTCGACGCCCAGGACCGTGACCCGGCCGAGGTACGCCGGCCCGCTCCCCTGCACCGACCCGGGCAGCATGAGCACCGGTGCGACGGTCCCGGGGAGCCCGTCGGCGAGGTCGGCCCGGACGAGCCGCGGGAACTGGGCGGCCGCGTCGATCCCTTCGAGTTGCCGCTCGACGCGCGCCCGCAGGCTGCCGCGGAGCGAGTCGCCCACGAGCAGCGCGCCCGTGAGCACGGCCGAGCCGACCGCCACCCCGAGCAGCACGGCGAGGTTGCCCCGCCAGTGGAAGGCGAGGTTGCGGGCCACGAGGCGCGGGTAGGTGAGCATGGGTCTTGCACGGGTCCGGTGGGGTGAGGTTCGGGCGACGCGGCGGGTCACACCAGCGCGCCGTCGTTCACCTCGGCGACCCGCGGGAACAGCTTCGCGAGTTCGAGGCTGTGCGTCACCACAACGAGGATCGTGTTCTCCTGCCGGTGCAGTTCGAGGAGCAACTCGCCGACCGCGGCGGCGTTCGTGCGGTCCAGGTTCCCGGTCGGCTCGTCGGCCAGCAACAGCACCGGCTTCAGCACGAGCGCCCGCGCCACCGCGACCCGCTGCCGCTCGCCGCCCGAGAGTTCCGCCGGCCGATGGTCGAGGCGGCCGCCGAGCCCGACCCGTTCGAGGAGCGTGCGGGCGTAGGCTTCCGTTTCGGCCGGCTTCGTGTCGCGGCTCACGAGCGTCGGCACCAGCACGTTCTCCAGCACCGAGCACTGCGGGAGCAGGTGGTGGTCCTGGAACACGAACCCGATGCGGCGGTTGCGGAACGCGGCCAGGTCGCGCTCGCGGAGCGCGAACGGGTCGGTCCCTTCGAGGGTGATGGACCCGGCCGTCGGTCTATCCAGTGTGCCGAGCATGTGCAGGAACGTGCTCTTCCCCGAGCCGGACGGCCCCATCACCGCGAGCGCCTCGCCGCGGCTCAACTCCAGGTTCACGCCCCGCAGCACCGACAGCGGGCCGGACCGCGTCGGGTAGTCCTTCGACACGGCTGTTGCGACGAGTGGCATGGGTGCGTCGGTTCCGGGGGGTGCGGGCGGGGCGGCTCGGGCGTCCGGTCACTCTAAGCGCGCGGGTCGTTTCGGCAACGCGGGTCCTCTGCGATCCACGGTGGGTCACTCGCTCCGCGCTTGACACCCGCCGCGCTCCGAATCGAACCGTCTCCCCCGGAGCGCCGGGGTGCGACTCGCGGAGCGAGTCGCCTACCTTGAGCGCTGTATGCGGATCGTGCGCGCCGCCGCAGGTTGGATGAGCTACAATCGAACCATGGATCCCACGCAGCGCCGCACGGCCGTCCTCGTTCAGCTCCCGATCCCGCCCCTCGGCCCGGCCGCCGTGCGGGGGAACGTGCCGCTCGCCGGCGCGTACCTCAAGCTGTGGGCCGAGAAGCAGGGGCTCGGCCGCGACTACGACATCCAGGTGTTCCCCGGACGCGAAGCGAACGCGCTCGGCGACCACGCGCTCGTCGCGGCCCTGCTCGCCCGCGACCCGTGGATGCTCGGGTTCACCTGCTACGTGTGGAACATCGAGCGCACGTTGTGGGTCGCCGCCGAGTTGAAGCGGCTGCGGCCGGACCTCGTGATCGTCCTCGGCGGCCCCGAGATCACCCCCGACAACGCCTGGGTGCTCGACACGCCGCACTACGACCACGCGGTGATCGGCGAGGGCGAGCAGACCTTCGCCGCCCTGTTGGAGATGCTCCGCGACACCCCGAAGGCCGACCGCTGGTCGCTGCCGCTCGCCGCGTCGGCGGGCGCGAGTCACATCCCGGGGCTGTACACGCCCGCCCCGACCGGCCCGCGGTACGACCCGGCCCGCCGCCCCCTGCCCCGCACCCCGCTGCAAGACCTGAACCAGCTCGGCTCGCCGTACCTCGCCGGCCTCCTCGACCCGGGCGAGGAGCAGATGCTGCTGCTCGAAACGACCCGCGGGTGCGTGTTCAAGTGCAAGTTCTGCTACTACCCCAAGAGCTACGACAAGCAGTACTACATCGCGCACGACGAGATCCGGGCCGGGCTTCGGCTCGCCCGCGAGCGCGGCGTCAAGGAAGTGTTCCTCCTCGACCCGACGCTGAACCAGCGCCGCGACTTCGCCGAGTTCCTCACGCTGCTCGCCGAGGAGAACCCCGGCCACGGGTTCAGCTACTTCGGCGAGTTGCGGGGCGAGGGGGTCACGCCGCAGACCGCGAGGCTGCTCCGCGAGGCGAACTTCAGCGAGGTCGAGGTCGGGTTGCAGTCGATCGACCCCGACGCGATGCGGATGATGGACCGCAAGAACAACCTCAAGGCGTTCGAGCGGGGCGTGCGGGCGATGCGCGAGGAGGGCATCCGCGTGAAGGTCGACCTGATCGTCGGCCTGCCCGGCGACACCCGCGAATCGGTGCGCCGCTCCTTTCACTACCTCCGCGACGGCGACCTGTACAGTGACGTGCAGGTGTTCAACCTCGCGATCCTCCCCGGCACCGCGTTCCGGCAAGAGGCTCCTGAACTTGGCATCCGCTTCCAGCCGCGGCCGCCGTACTACGTCCTCGAAACGCCGACCCTCAAGCGGACCGACCTGTTCGAATTGATGCGTGAGGCGCAGGAGTCGTTCGACGTCGAGTTCGACGCCCAGACGCCGCCGGTGCTGGACTTCGACACGGCCGACGGTCCCGCCCGCGTCTGGAAGGTCGATCTCGACGCGATCAAGCCGGCCGTGCCGCCGCACCCGGCCCGCCGGGCGCAGGCGTTCACACTCTGGCTGACCGCCGCGCACCTCGCACGCCACGCGGACCTCGCGGCGCGGTGCATCAAGCAGGTGCTCGCCGAAAACCCGTACACGACGCTCCAGGTGGTCCTCGACGCGACCACTGGCGACCCGGCGGCGCTCCGCGAGTCGGTCACCCCGGCGCTGCTCGAATCGCTGCTGGCTGCCGCGCTGGAGCGGCCCACGTACCTGGACAAGTATTACGCGCTCCAGCCCGGCCGCACGAACGGCGCGAAGCGGCTCGTTTTGATCCTCCCGGGCAGCCACCGGGACGCTCTGGACACCGACTGGGTGGACGCGATCGGCGCGACCGCCTCGCTCGTGTGGCGCGGCCTCCCCGAGTGCGCCGCGGCGGAACTCGAAACCTTCGAGTACGCCTGGCCGGGGTGATCCCGCACTTCCCGGCCGCGGGCACAGTAGGCGAGTCGCACCCCGGTGCGACACAACCAGCCGGTGATGCTCCAATCGCGTTTGGTGTCACTCGCGGAGCGAGTGACCTACTTTACCCGGCCCCCGCCACTTTCAGCGCGCACGTCGCATTGACCGCGACGCCCCCGCGGGCTATCTCCGCGGTTCAGCACGGACCAATCCGGCGGGACCGAGGGGGCCACATGGCGACGGGGCGCACATTCCGGGCGGTCGCGGTTCTCGGCGTCCTCGCCTCGGCGGGGTGCGTGGACCGCCGGTTCATCATCGAGTCGAACGTCCCCAACGCGCAGGTGTACGTCGACGACCGGCCGGTCGGGGCCGCGCCCTCGCACTCGTCGTTCGAGTACTACGGCAACTACACCGTCACGCTCGTGCAACCGGGGTACGAGACGCTCACCAAGCGGGTCCACGTCCGGGCCCCGTGGTACGCGTACCCGCCGTTCGACCTGCTGGCCGAGGTCGTGTGGCCGTTCCACATCCACGACGTGCGGCGGTACTACTTCGAGATGCACGAGGCGACCAAGACGCGGACCGACGACCTGCTGAACAGCGCCGAGGCGCTGCGGCTCCGCGGGCAGAACCTGCCTTCGCCCGAGCGGCCGGCGCTCCCGAAGGTGAAGCCCGGCCCCGCCCCGGTCCCCGCCCAGCCGACCGACCCGAACGTGCCGCCGTTCCCGCAGCCGGGCAGCGGCGCGATCCTGCCGCCGCCGCGGGCCGACGAGCCGCCGCCCGGGATCGTCCCGAAGGTCGGGCCGTGAGACGGGCGTCCGGATTCGGGAATCCGGAGTCCGGAACAAAAAGCTGAGGCCGGGGGGCAGCGGTTGCACCCGCTGCCCCCCGGCCATTTTCCAACTCCCGGCCCGCGGTTCCCGTCTCCGGGTTACGACCCCGTGCGCTCGGGCCGCAGCGCCCGGACCTGCGCCCCGGCGAGCCACATCTCGCTCTCGGCGACTTCCTTCAGTTCCTTTTCGAGCTGGACCCGGTAATCCGGGCGGCTGTTGGCGTCCAGCGTCCGGCGGGCCTCCTCGCCGCTGGCGACCGACTGGTACAGCTTCTGGAACGTCGGCTTGCTCGCGTCGCGGAACGCCTTGAACCAGTCGAGCGCGCCGCGCTGGGCGGTCGTCGAGCAGTTCGCGTACATCCAGTCCATCCCCTTCTCGGCGATGAGCGGGTACAGGCTCTGGGTCGCCTCCTCGACGGTCTCGTTGAACGCCTCGCTCGGCGAGTGGCCGTTCTCGCGGAGCACCTCGTACTGCGCCAGCCACAGCCCGTAGATCGCGCCCATGAGCACGCCGCGCTCGCCGGTCAGGTCCGACACCACTTCCTTCTTGAACGTCGTCTCGAACAGGTACCCCGAGCCGATCGCGATGCCCAGCGCCAGGCACCGCTCCCGGGCGCGGCCGGTCGCGTCCTGGTGGACGGCGAACGAGCTGTTGATCCCGCGGCCCTCGAGGAACAGCCGGCGGACCGTCGTGCCCGAGCCCTTCGGGGCGCAAAGGATCACGTCGACGTCCGGCGGCGGCACGACCAGGGTCTGGTCGTTGAACACGATCGAGAAGCCGTGCGAGAAGTACAGCGCCTTGCCCTTGGTGAGCTTCGCCTTGATCTTCGGCCACATCTCCTTCTGCCCGGCGTCGGACAGCAGGTACTGGATCACGGTGCCCTTCTCGGCGGCCTCTTCCGGGTCGAACAGCGTCTCGCCCGGCTTCCAGCCGTCCTGGAGGCACAGGTCGTAGGCCTTGCCGCCCTTGCGCTGGCCGACGATGACCTTGATCCCGTTGTCGCGCATGTTGAGCGACTGGCCCCGGCCCTGGACCCCGTACCCGACGACGGCGACGGTCTCGTCCTTCAGGATCTGGCGCACCCGGTCGAGCGGGTAGTCCGCCCGCTCGACGCACTGCTCGACCGTGTCACCGATGCGAATCTCTTTCATGTCGCCCTCACTGGAGACGCGGCCCCGGCGGGCCGCGAGAAACTGCGTGGTGTGAATCTAATCGTGAGATCACTCGGCGTCAAGAATCTTGACAGCGAGATACTCCTCTTTAAACTTTCCGACATGAACACGACCGACGCCCGCGACGTGATCGACGACCTCCTCGCCGCGTGGCAGGAGACCCGCCCCGACCTCGACCCGACCCCGCTCGCGGTCGTCGGCCGGGTGATCGTACTCGCCCGGCACCTGGAGCAGAGCGTCGGCGCGGCGCTCGACAGGCACGGCCTGACCCTCGGCCAGTTCGACATCCTAGCGACGCTCCGCCGGCACGGGCCGAAGGGCCGGCTGACGCCGAGCGAGTTGCTCGGCAGCGTGATGCTCTCGAGCGGCGGGATGACGGCGCGGCTCGACAAGCTCGAAGAGGCGGCGCTCATCACCCGCGGCCCGGACGCCGACGACCGCCGCAAGGTCGTCATCGAGCTGACCGCAAAGGGGAAGCGGCTCATCGACACCGCGACCGTGACCCGCTTCGACGAGGCGAAGGGGTCGCTCCCGAAGCTGCCGCCATCGGAACTGGAGACGCTGGAGGTGCTACTGCGAAAGTGGCTCGCCTCGCTGGAGGAGCCGGGCGCTTGAGGTTGGGATTAGTCCTCGCTCAACGTCTTGCGCTGCTCGGCGACGAATGCCCGGCACACCAGGACCGTGAGCCACACACCCAGAATCAGGAACGCCCAAAAGCAGCACGCACAGCCCGGCGGTCCGTCCTCAACAAACGCCGGGTCCGGGGGGCTCCCGTCGGTGCCGGTTGGTTCCCCTTCTCTCACTCGTCCACCACGTCCTCGATCTTCGAGATCGCCACGACCTCCGTGCGGCGGATCAGGACGCGCTTGCGGTTCCGCTTGATGCCGGTCGCGACCGACTCGGCGACGTACAACTCCCGCGTCGTGTCGGTGTCCCGCAGGTCGTGGAAGTCGGCGTTCTTCAGCTCCAGGTAGTGCTCGTCGTACCGCGTCAGCTTGCCGAGGCAGACGTAGGGGCTGACGAGGTCGACCACGACCTTCGATTCCAGGTACTCGTCGAGCACGTTGTCACCTCCCGCGGGTCGGGCACCGGGGGAATTGTAGAGGGAAAATCGGCCTCGCGGCGACCGGGGCGGCCGGGTATACCGCCGCGGCTTGCCCATCCGCCCCGGAGCCCCCGCCCGTGAGCTTCCCCCGATTCGCGCTGTGGTCGCTCTGCCTCGTACCGGCGTACCTCGTCCTCGCGGCGGTCGTCCCGCCGTTCGACGACGAGTTCTACTACTGGTGCTGGTCCCGCGACCTCCAGTGGAGCTACTACGACCACCCGGCGATGGTCGCGTACATGATCCGGGCGGCGACCGAGGTGTTCGGGCACAGCGTGCTGGCGATCCGCCTCCCGGCGGTCCTGAGTTCATGGGTCGTGGTGCTCGTCATCGGCTGGCTGTCGCGGCCGCGGAACCTGCTGCCGCTCGTGCTGCTCTCGCCGATGCTCACGTTCACGGCCGTGATGGTGACGCCCGACACGCCGCTGCTGATGTTCTGGGCGCTATACCTCGCGTGGCTCGTGAAGACGCACGAGCGGCTCACCCCGAGCGCAGCGGTCGCGACCCCAAGGCTTTCCCTGAGGTGGTGGGCCCTGGGCGGGTTCGTCCTCGGGTGCGGGGTGCTCGGCAAGTACACGACGGGCCTCGCCGCGCTCGCGGGCACCGTGAGCTTCCTCGCCGCCGGGAGCCCGCGGCGGTGGTTCGCGGGGTACGCGCTGCACGCCGCGGTCGCGCTCCTCACGGCGTCGCCGATCCTCGTTTACAACGTCCAGCGCGGCTTCGCCCCCCTGCTCTACCAGTGGGGCCACTCGATGAGCAGCCCCGAGCCGGGGGTGGCGAAGTTCGCCGAGTTCGTCGGGTGCCAGGCTCTCCTGCTCGGAACGGTGCCGTTCGTGGTGTTCGTGTGGGCGCTGCGGAACCACCGCGAACTCCTCGCCGACCCGCGGTTGCGGCCGCTGGCGTGCCTGTTCGTGCTCCCGTTCGCGTTCTTCCTGTTCAAGGCGACCCGCGGGCACCTCGAGGGGAACTGGGCGTTCCCGTGCTACCTCGCGTGCTGGCCGCTCGCCGCGGTGTGGTACGACCGGGTGAAGGAATCGGCGTGGTGGCGGTGGGGCGTGCGGGCCGGGTTCGCGCTGCCGGTCGGGGCGACCGCGTTCCTGGCCGCCCACGTGATCGAGCCGCTGCCGGTGGTGCCGCCGGCGGCCGACCGGCCGGCCCGACAGGTCGCAAAGGTGGAAATCGCGCGCGAAGTTGCGGACGACCTGCGGGCCGCCGGTTACACTGGGCCGGTCCACGCCGCCAGTTACCAGTGGGTCGCGCTGCTGCGGTGGCACGGGGTCGACGCCCGCCAGATCCCCGGCGCGACCCGCCCGAGCCACTTCACGGAGCAGCCGACGCCGCCGGGCGACCCGGACCGGTCGGTCGTGTTCCTGGAGGCCGCGGCCCCTCAGCCGGGGGTCGCCGAACTGCCCGGGTTCGGGCGGACCCGGGCCGCGACCAGCTTCGTCATGCAGGTCCGCGGGTGGAACTGCACCGTGTGCTGGCTGGTGGACTGTTCCGAGCGCGGCGTCGGGCTGGGCCGGCACCGCCGCGGCGAGGTCGCGGGCCGGGCGGCCCCGTGCACCGGCGGCCCAGCCCGATAGAACGATTGCTTCGCCAACCCCCGCAGCCGTGCCCCATGCGCCGCCGATACGTCAAACCCACGCAGCTCCCGGACCTCCCGGAGCACTTCGTCTCGGACCCGGCCCAGCTCCCGGCGTGCCTGGAGCACCTCGCGGCCGCCCCGGTCGTCGGGTTCGACACCGAGTTCGTCGGCGAGGACGCCTACCGGCCCGAGCTGTGCCTCGTGCAGGTCTCGACCGCCGAGCACCTGTTCGTCATCGACCCGTTCGGCGTCGGCCCGCTCGACGAGTTCTGGAACCTGCTCCTCGACCCGAAGCGGAAGACGGTGCTGCACGCGGGCCGCGAAGACGTCCGCATGTGCTTCTTCAAGGCCGGGAAGCCGCCGGCCGACGTGTTCGACGTGCAGATCGCCGCGGGGCTCGTCGGCATGACGTACCCGATCGGGTACGCCGGGCTGGTCAGCGACGTCCTCGGCCAGCGGATGACCAAGGGCGAGACGCTCACGGACTGGCGGCGGCGGCCGCTGCACCCGGCCCAGGTGCGGTACGCCTTCGACGACGTGCGGTTCCTGCTGCCGGCCTGGAAGAAGCTCACCGACAAGCTCAAGCGGCTGAAGCGGCTCGACTGGGCGACCGAGGAGTTCGCCACGAGCGTCCGCCGGGCCATCGGCGACGAGGAGACCGCGGCCGAGAAGTGGCGGAAGGTCAAGGGGATCGGCGGCCTCGACCGCCGCGGGCTGGCCGTGGCCCGCGAGGTGTTCGGGTGGCGCGAGCAGTTCGCCGAGCGGGTGAACCGGCCCCCCCGGCAGCTCCTCCGCGACGACATCCTCGCCGAGATCGCCAAGCGCGGCCCGACGCGGACCGAGGACCTGTCGTCGTACCGCGGGATGCCGCAGAAGGAAACCGAGCGGATCCTGGAGGCCGTCCGGCGGGCGCGGGAGCTGCCGCTGGAGGACTGCCCGGAGCCCGAACTCCGCGACAACGACCCGCCCCACGTCACGCTCCTCGGGAGCCTGCTCGGGGTCGTCCTGAACGACTGGTGCACGCGGAACAAGCTCGCGGCGAACCTCGTGGCCTCGGGGTCGGACCTGCGGGCGGTGGTCCGGAGCCGCGTGTTCGGCGAGCCGGTGCCCGACGTGCCCCTGACCCGCGGGTGGCGGGAAACGGCCGTCCTCAGCGAGCTCCAACGGATCCTCAACGGCGAGACCGCGATCCGCGTGGAGAACCCGCGCGCCGCGGCCCCGCTCGCGTTCCTCCCGGTCGCCCCGGACCCGCCGAAGGTGGCGAAGTCGGAACCGAAGTTGGCACTCCCCATTGCCCCGCCCGATCCGGTATGATGTGCTGGACCGAGCCAGCAGCCCGCGCGCCCTGCCGAACCGATCCGGAGTGACCGGGGGAATCATGTCCACCGCGCTGAAGTGCCCGAACCCGAGCTGCCCGTACCTGTTCGACCCGTCGTCGGTCCCCCCGGGGGTCGTCCTGGCGTGCCCGCGGTGCGGGATGCGGTTCACCCTCGGCACCCCGGCCGCCGCGGCCCCGCCCCCCGGCCCCTATGGGTCGGCCCCCACGGCGACCTTCGGCGGCTACCCCGGCACCGCCCCGGGGTACGGCGCGCCCCCCGGGTACCCGCCCGCCCCCCAGCCCGGCTACCCGCCGCACGGGGCACCGCCCGCGCCGGCCTACGCCCAGGCCAACCGCGCCCCGCAGAAGCCGCTCAACCCGACCTTCGGCGACATGACCCCGGAGACCGCCCGGGCCGACGGCGAGGAGGGGCCGCGGCTCCCGGTCCGCTCCTCGAAGCTCCAGACGTACCTGCTAATCGGCGTCGGCATCGTCTCGCTCTGTTCCGCCGGCGTCGCGATCTGGTACAAGGTCACGCACCGCAACCCGTCGGGCTACGGCTCCGGGAGCGTGGTCCTCAAGGACAAGGAGAAGAACTTCTCCCTGGAGCCGCCGCCCAAGCCGTGGACCCGCGACGAGGACATGCGGACCAAACTCACCGCCCCCTACATCCACGTGTTTCGCCGCGAGGACCCCGAGGCGTACATCGCCATCGGCGCGCGGGACTACCCCAACACCTCCCCGCGGCCGAGCGACCTCGATGCCGTGTTGAACCAGGCACTCGACAAGATCCTGGAGCGGGACACCCGCAAGCAGTACGACCTGACGGGGGGCGACAAGACCTGGATGGGCCAGGAGTGCCGCGGGTACAAGTTCGAGGGCGTCCTGAAGGGCGGCGGCAAGGTCGAGGGCGACGCCCGCGCGTTCGGGCACAAGGGGGTGGGCTACTGGTTCGTCTCGTGGACCGGGGCGGGCGACATCTACGAGGAGCAGAAGGCCATGTTCGCCGAGGCCCGGCGGCGCTGCACCCTCCTCGAACTCCGCAAGGACTGGAAGGAGAAGCAGTCCCCGGTGGTGCCGTTCAAGAACACCGAGGTCCCGTACACGATCCTCGACGCCGAGGGGATGTGGGAGGAGGTGGCCGACGAGCGGCGGATCAAGGACGAGGACCCCAAGGCCGACAAGTACCTCGTCACCAAGAAGAACCGCAAGAAGGAGATCAACGACGAGGCGGAACTGGTCGTCCTGCTCCTCGACGGGGGCGGGAGCCCGCTGGCCGACGCCCGGGCCTACGTCGAGGCCCAGGCGAACCTGATGCCCGACGTCCGCGGGAAGAACACGTTCGTCGACCACGCCGGCTCGCTGGAGGGCGACCCGACGCCCAACACGGTCGACGGCAGCGCCGAGTTCGTCCTGCTCAAGAGCGAGAACAGCCTCGACCGCCAGCACGCCTGGTTGTACGCCATCTCGGCCATCAAGGTCGGGGCCAAGACCGTGGCGGTCGTCGCCAAGTGCCGGTGGAGCGACCGGGCCGCGTTCGACACCAAGTTCGTGCAGATCGTGAAGTCGCTCCGCGAGAACTGAGCGACCCGCACGCACGCCAGGAGCAGACCCCGATGCCGCCCGCCGAGTCGTTGCTCGGGTCCGGCCCCGCGATCGGGGCCGTGCGCTCCGCCGTCGCACGGGTCGGCCCCACCGACGCCACCGTGCTCGTCCACGGCGAGACCGGCACCGGCAAGGAACTCGTCGCGCGGGCCGTCCACGCCGCGAGCCGCCGCGCCGGCGGTGCGTTCGTCGCCGCGAACTGCGGGGCGTTCGTCCCGGGGCTGGCGGCGAGCGAACTCTTCGGCCACGCGGCCGGTGCGTTCACCGGGGCGCTCAAGGCCCGCCGCGGGAAGTTCGAGGCCGCGCACGGCGGCACCCTCTTTCTGGACGAGGTCGGCGAACTCCCGCCCGACCTCCAGCCCCTGCTCCTCCGCGTGCTGCAAGAGCGGGTCGTCGAGCCGGTCGGCGGCGACCCGGTCCCGGTGAACGTCCGCGTGGTGGCCGCCACGAACCGCGACCTTGCCGCCGACGTCGCGAGGGGGCGGTTCCGGGCCGACCTCTTCTACCGCCTGAACGTCTTCCCGGTCCGCGTGCCGCCGCTCCGCGAGCGCGCCGGCGACGTCGCCGAACTGGCGGCCCAGTTTCTGCGCGAGTTCGCGGGAGCACACGACCGCCCGGCCCGCGAGCTTTCGATCACTACGCTGCGGCTCCTGGCCGCGCATACTTGGCCGGGGAACGTCCGCGAGCTCCGCAACGTGATCGAGCGGGCCGTGATCCTCTCCACCGGGCCGGAAGTGGCGGTGCCGCAAGAGTGGCTCGGCGGGAGCCCCGTCGCGACGGGCCGAACGTGGGCGGCCGAGGAGAAGGCCCGCATCCTCGACGCGCTCCGGGCGGCGGGCGGGCGCGTCTACGGGCCGGGCGGTGCGGCGCAGCGGCTCGGGCTCCGGCCGACCACCCTCTACGGCAAGATGCGGAAGCACGGCCTCAGCAAGGACGCGGCCTCCTGGCAGTGACCGCCGCGCGTCACCCGACCACATTTCGTCGCCGCTCCCCCGCTCCGGGCCTTCATTTCCAGGCGTTTTTCACCGGCACGGCGCGTGCCTTGGGGGCCACCGGTTCCACACTCACAACCGGAGGTTCCTGCAATGGCCCACGTCGTGACCGAGCCGTGCCGCGGGTGCAAGTACACCGACTGCGTCGCGGTGTGCCCGTGCGAGTGCTTCTACGGCGACGCCGACCAGCTCTACATCGACCCCGGCGACTGCATCGACTGCGGCGCGTGCACGGCCGAGTGCCCCGTGAGCGCGATCTTCATCGAGGACAGCGTGCCCGAGCGGTGGCGGCACTTCGTGCCGCTCAACGCCGAGCGCGTGCGGGCCCTCAAGAAGGTGCCCGGTGCGCACGTCACGGAGAAGGTCGGGCGCGGCGCGGGGTGAGCCCCGAAGGGGTGGTGAGCCGAGCGAGTGACAACGGGCTGTCACTGCCAGTGACAGCCCGTTGTCACTGTTCCCCGGGAGCGGGCGCGGCACGGGGCCGCACTTTCCTCTGACATTTCTAGTGTTTTCCGTGAATACGCGACACACCGAAGCCACTTACGATAATTATTACGACAAAGATTATCAACAAGGTAAACATTAAGTTATTTCGCTGCGGCCCGGGATTTTTTTTCGCCCACATCCGGACGGGGGGTCGGTCGTAACTGCTTACCGGGGCGCGGTGTCCAGAAACCGGCCCCGACGCTGCGACGCGGGGACGAGTTTCGGCCGCCCGCCGGCACCTTGACACCCCTTTTGGCCCCTTTCTATGATGCCCACGTCAAACCGGGCCGCCGCCACCGATCGGGCGGTTGTAACACCACCTGCGTTCCGGTTCCCGCGCCGCGACTGACCCCTCATCGCGGCCGACATTCGCCAGATTGACGAACTATTCCGTGGCCCTACCGGGCGAGTCCGGCCCTGCCGTTCGCCGTGTGAGGAGTGCCCATGCTCTCCGCCGACCCCGTCACCGAGTTCCGGCACGCGTGGCTCCCGCACATCACGTGCGAGGGGCTGACCCGACTCGTGGACCTGTTGGAGAAGAGCAGCCCGTTGTTGATCCACGGGTCGTTCACGCGGGCCATGCCGATGGGGTGCCTCGCGTCCCACATCGCCTGGAACCACCCGAACACCCGGCACCTCAACCACGAGGCGGGGGTCGTGTGGCTCACGAAGGTGGCCGGCCTGAACCCCGCCACCTCGAGCGTGATCCTCGCGTGGGACGCCGCCGGCCGCGGCGACTTCGAACTGCGGTCCCGGCTCCTCGACGCCTGCCGCGAGGGCCGGCACGCGGCCCCGGAACCCGAACCCGTTGCCTGCTGAGCCGCCCATGCTGCAACGAGTGCTCGAACCCGAGGTGATGGACACCGCCGAGGACGCCCGCGACTACGACGCGATGGACCACTCGGCCGTCAACCGCCTGTTCGCGACCGACTTCCTCGCCCTCTGGACCGGCACCTCACCGGTCCTCGACGTCGGCACCGGGACCGCCCAGATCCCCATTCAAATCTGCCACCAGATCAACGGCCGCACCGTCCGCATCGTCGCCATCGACCTCGCCGACCACATGCTCGCCCTGGCCCGCGGGAACGTCGCCCGGGCCGGTGTCGCCGACCGCGTCGCGCTGGAGAAGGCCGACGCCAAGGGCTTCGCGTACCCCGACGGCCACTTCGGGGCCGTCATCTCGAACAGCATCGTCCACCACATCCCCGACCCGGCCGCCTGCTTCGCCGAGATGCACCGGGTGTGCGCCCCGGGGGGCACCCTCTTCGTCCGCGACCTGCTCCGGCCGGCCGACGAGGGGACGCTGCGGAAGCTCGTGGACACCTACGCCGCCGGTGCGAACGCGCACCAGCGCAAACTGTTCGCCGAGTCGCTGCACGCGGCCCTCACCCTCGACGAGGTCCGCGCCCTCATCGGCCGCCTCGGCTACGCCCCCGAGACGGTGCGGGCGACGTCCGACCGGCACTGGACCTGGGCGGCTGTTCGTTCTGGGTGAAGTCTCACGATGGGGCAATCTGGGAGCGCCTGCGAACTTGTAGGGGCGCGGTAAGTCGTTCCCGCAAAACACTTCCGGCGAGCGGCACGCGGCGTGCTTAGTACCTTTCCACCGGGCCAACGAACTCTTGAACGCCCGGCTCCCGAGGACATAACGATGCTGACGAGCGCTGGCCTGTCCGACCACGGCACCCTGCTCGCCCCCGTTGAGGAGTTCCGCACCGTCACCCGGGATGACCACCGCGACGCCGTTCCCGCCGACTTCGGCGACCTGTGGATCGACCTCGGCGGCGGCGACTGACCCCTACACGTTCCGAAAACTCGCGGCCCCGGCGGAACCACCTGGTTTCGCCGGGGCCGCTGTGCTTTGTGGGGGACACACGTCCCGGAACGCAACTCCCCGTTCTCGCCAAGATGTGATACCGGATCGCGTGGATTCTAATCCGTTCTGTAGCCGGCCTCTGTGAGGCCGGGCGTGTGCGAGTCCCACAGGCCCGGCCTCACAGAGGCCGGCTACAGTTAGCAATCAACAAGACTTGGTATGAGTTCCCTTGCTGTGGGCGAAACCCGCCACGGGCCAATCAGGACTGCCCAGCCCGCCCACTCGCCGCCGCCTGCGGTTGTAATCCCTTCGCGACTTTCTTCCCGACGGCTGGAGTTCTTACCGGTCGCGTTGCAGAAACTCCAGCCGCGGGCGTCAGACCGCGTCGAGGGTGATGCCGCCGAGCGCGAGGTTCAGGCCGAACCCGCCCGTGATGGTGTCCCCGATGATCGGGTCCAGGAACTGCACCGCGAACGCGCCGCCGGTCCCCTGGGTGAGCAGCGCGAGGTTCACGAACCCGCCGCCGTCGCTCGTGTCGATGTGCGTGGTCGCGTGGTCGGCGACCTGACTCCCGGTCAGGAACGTCGTGAAGGTGCCCGTCGGCCCCGTGCTCGCGAGCGTGGCGAGCCCCGTGGCGGTGTTGATCGCGTAGACGCCGATGCGGACCTGGGGGTTGCTCGGGTCCGTCACCCGGTCGACCGCGGTGAACACCAGCTCCTTGAACCCGTCGGCGTCGGTGTCCACGACCGCGATCCGGGCGTCGCGCTCGATCGTCTTCCCGCCCGCCCCGGTGACCGACCCGAACGGCGCGAACGGGGTCCCGTCGCCGGTCAGATCCAGCTCGGCGAGCGCGCTGCCGGCGAGCGTGAACACCTTGAGCTTCACCGACTTGTTCGGGTTCGACGCCCCGACCGGGCCGCCCCGGGTCACCGCCACCTCGGCCCGGTTGTCCTTGTTGAAGTCGCCGGCCTCGACCACCACCCCCTTCTGGTACGTCGCCCCGAACGGCGTCAGCAGCGAGCCGATCCGGGTGTCGCCCGAGCCGCCCGGGTCGGCCCCCGCCGACACCACGACGAGCCGCCCGTACTCGGGTAGCCCGCCGGCCGCGCCGCCCCCGCGGGTGCCGGCGACGAGGTCGATCGTGGCGTCGCCGTTGACGTCGCCCACCGCGATGTTCAGCCCGTTCCGGTACGGGTCCGGCGAACCGCCCGGGCCGTCCGACTGCGCGAACGGCGTGAAGGTGTGGAGCACCGTCGCCGTGCCGCTCTGGAGCGCCTCGCCGTCGAACACGAACACCTTCCCGGCCTTCGAGGCGTCGAGGCCCTTCACCCCGCCGGGCTGCGCGGCCGCCACGAACACGTCGGCCGTGCCGTCCTTGTCGAAGTCCCCGAGCGCGACCGAGACGAGCCCGGTGTACTGGCCCGCGTCGGTGTCGAACGGGCGGAAGTCCTCGACCACCGCCGCGCCGGTCGCGGAGTCGAGCAGGCTCACGGACCCGTCGGCCGCGCCGACCGCGAACGTCGCGGGCGTCAGGCGGGAGTCGAGCGGTTCGACGCACAGGTGGGAGCGGAGAGAAGCAGCGGGGCGATTGACGAGCTGTCGCATCAGAGGGGTACTCGGCGCTGGGGAGAGGGTGGGCGAAGGCGCGCGTGGTTCGGATCGTGCCGCAAGTATAGACTGCGAGGGCGCTCGAAGGGAACAACGGCGCGGATTGTCGCCGAGCCCCCTTCCCCGCGGGAGTTGTGATGCCCACCGACTACGACCCGATCGCCGAGCTGTACCAACTGTCCAAGCGCCAGCCGTGGCGAACACACGTCGAGGCGCACACGTTCCTGGGACGCGTCGGCGACGTGACGGGGCGGGCGGTGCTGGACGTGGCGTGCGGCGAGGGGTTCTACACGCGACTGCTGAAGCAGCGCGGGGCGGCGCGCGTCGCCGGCGTCGACCTGTCGGCGGGAATGGTCGAACTCGCCCGCACGCAGGAGGCCGAGCACCGACTCGGCATCACCTATCAGGTCGGCGACGCCCGCAATCTGGCGTTCGACGGCGAGTTCGATCTCGTGGTGGCCGCGTACCTGTTGAACTACGCCCGCAACCGTAGCGAGCTTGCGGCGATGTGTGCGGGCATCGCACGGTGCCTGAAGCCGGGCGGCCGGTTCGTGACCGTGAACAGCAACCCCGCCACGCACTTCCCGACGCTGCCGTCGTTCCGCAAGTACGGCTTCGAGGTCTCGCACTCGGCTAGTGACGAGTGGCGCGAGGGCTCGCCGATCCGCTGGAAGTTCTACCTCGACGGGCAGGCGTTCGAGATCGAGAACTACTACCTCGGTGTCGCGGCCCACGAGGAGGCGCTGGCGGGCGCCGGCTTCCGCGACGTGCGCTGGCACGCCCCGCAACTCGCACCACAGGGCGAAGTCGAGTTCGGGGCCGACTTCTGGTCGCTCCTGCTCACGCAGTGCCCCGTGGCCTTCCTCGAATGCATGCGGTGACCATTCGCGAGCCCCAAACGAGAACCGCCCGGCCATGAGGCCGGGCGGCGGAGGACGTCACGTCACGGAGCGAGGATTAGTTCCAGTCGGCATCGAGGAGATCGCCGCCGGCCGGCGTGCAAGCCTTGCCGAAGGTGAACTGCGACACGCCGCTGCTGACACCGCGAACGCTCGCATCAGCCAGCGACACGAGGATCGAGCCGGCCTGCTGGGATTCCGCACGGCCAGCCGAGCAAAGCGGGGTACCGGTCGGCTTCACGCCGATGGCATACACGGTGCCCACATTGGTCGTCAAGACAGCGGTCGTAGCTGCCGTGGCCCAAGGGCAAGCGAAGCTCGCTTGCGTACCCGGTGCCGCGTACACCCCAGGAGCAGTTCCGACAGCCGTGGAGGAAGTGTTCGTGCTGCTGCAGGTTGCAACTCGCTGAGCTTCCATCACGGTGTTGCTCGCACCGTCCGAAATCGAGTTCAGGTTGGTGAAGCTCACACCCGAGGCGAACAGCAGCGGGTTCCAGGCATAGCTCGTGATTCCCGCGGTCGTGCCAATCGTTGTATCCGTCGGATCAGCATACGTCTTTACAAAGTTCGTTGCGAGCGAGTTGGCGGTGTAGATATTATTTTGCTCAATGTATGGGAGAATCAAGAAGTGAACACTCGCGACGACGGGTGCCGCCGGAGTCGCACCGGTAACCCCAGATGTGATTGGGAAACCCATGATCGGAAACTTCATGAAGCTGTCGTGGTAGTTGTGACAGCCGAGACCCATCTGCTTGAGGTTGTTGCTGCTCGTCATACGAGCGGCAGCCTCGCGGACCTTCTGCACGGCCGGCAGAAGGAGGCCGATGAGGATGGCGATGATCGCGATCACCACCAGCAACTCGATCAGCGTGAACCCTGCCCGTTTGCGGGCGAACTGCGACTTCATACGTGACTCCTGCTTCGAACTGGGGACGAGAATGGGTAAAAGGCCAACCCCGATAACGGGGAAGTTCAAGGACTCAACACCCGGGGCCGCGAGCGTTCCGCGGCCGCACTTGGCGGAGTGAAGGAGATTCGAGGTAGCGGAGGAGCGGGCTGTTTGCGAGCATGATTGCTTCAAAACGAGAGACAGGTGCTCACGTTTAAGTTGTGGGCGATTACCCGCGTTGTCCTGATCTGTGTCTAGCATTACAACGCCGGTCATGGGGTCCATCAAGCACGAAATTCTGAAAAAAGGTTCCGAAAACCGACACCGTCGCGTTTCTCGGAGCCAAGGTCCGACACTGTACGAGAACCCGGCACCGGACTCCCACCGGTGCAAACTCGGCCGACACGCTGTGGGGAATCCCGCACCAGTTCCGGGCAGACACAATTCCCGCAGTTCGGCAGTGCATCGCTCGATCACGCTTCGCGCTGAAGCGCGTTACGTGTTCTCCACCACTTCGCCGAGCCGCTCGACCCTTCTGCTGACTCAAGACCCCAACAGGAACTTGGGGGGACATACGTAAGCGGCCGGCGGAAGCGGACACGTTATCGCGAGATTCTCATCGCATCGCCCAGGGCACGCGCCCGTCACCGTTCCTCGATGCAGAACAGCGCGCGCTCGCCGCGCAGGAACAACTGCTTGCCGACCAACACGGGCGAGGCATCGACCGGCTCGCCGAGCTTGTTCACCGATAAGACGTCCAGCGTGTCGCCCGCTTTCAGCACCACCGTGACTCCGGAGCGGTCCGTGAAGTACACGCGGCCCGCGGCGGTGGCCGGGGAGCCGTAGAAGCTCTTCGCCTGCGGCAGGCGCTCCTGCTCGATGACAGGCTTCCCGGTCTTCGCGTCGAGAACCGTCAGCACCTCGCCGTTGCCGCCCGTGAAGTACAAACGCGAGCCGACCACCGCCGGAGACGGGACGTAGGGCGTTCCGGTGCCGTACCGCCAGTTCACCTTGCCGTCGGTGCCCAGGTCGCCCGTCGAGCCGAGCGGCACCGACACGACCGCCGAGCCCTTGTACCCGCTCATGCACACGACCGCGTCGCCGACCCGCACCGGCGACGGGATCGGGTTCACCGTCATGCCGCCGCACTGCCAGATCAGGTCGCCGGTCGCGAGGTCGTAGCTCCGGATCCGCGTAGTGCCGGACGTGACGACCTGTGTCTTCCCGCCGAACTCGACCACGAGCGGCACGTTCCAGGTGGTCTTCTCGTCCCGCTTCGCGACCCACCGGTCCTTGCCGGTCGCGGCGTCGAGACAGTACAGCGCCGAGTCCACTTCTTGATCGTAGTTCACGAGCAGCGCGCCGCCGGCGACCACGGGCGTGACGGCCTCGCCCCAGCCGAGGCGCGTGTGCATGATCCCGAGGTCGCGCGCCCACTTCAGGTTGCCGTCGAAGTCGTAGCAGAAGGTGCCGGCCGAGCCGAACGAGAGGTACAGGTGCTTGCCGTCGGTGGTGGGCGAGCCGCCCGCGTAGGAGTGCGTCTCGTGCGTCCCCTCGTGGGGGAGCCGCTCGGCCGCGACCTTCTCCCAGAGCACCTTGCCGGTGTTCCGGTCGAAGCAGAGCACGAGGAACTTGTAGAAGTTCGTCGGCGGCGGCGGAACGAGCTTGAACTTCGGGTCGGCCGCTGGGAGTTCGTCGGGCTTCGCGACGCGGTCCATCTTCACGGCGGTGGTCACGAACACGCGGTCGCCCCACACCACCGGCGTGCTGCTGCCCTTCCCCGGCACCTCGGCCTTCCAGCGGACGTTGGTGGTCGCGTCCCACTTCACCGGTGGGTTCGCACTGGGGGCGGAACCGTCGGCGTGTGGGCCGCGCCACTGGTGCCAGTTGGCGAGCTTGTCGGTTTCGTGGTCGGCCGCCCCGGCCGCTCCGCAGGCCGTGAAGAGCAAGACGAGTGCGATCCGCCGCATGTGATACTGCTCAGCGATAGTGGCGGAGAGAGCGTTACCGATCATACGCTCCTCGCATCGTTCCCGCTCGCAGAATTTCAGTTTCTGTGGGCACTCCGGCGGGTCGGGGGGATTCTTCTCGGAACCCCAACCCGAACCACGCTTCCGACGGGCCGCGAGCCACCAGCGGGCGGCGTTTGCCACGCCCATCGGCCGCAGGAAGCGGCGTGGTGCGGTGGGGTGCGGGAGGCAGCCGGACCGGCCCGCGGTCGAGAAGCCCAGCCGCACGGCGAGCCGGGAGCGTCAGCGACCGGAGGCACGCGCTGAGCAAGAACTCCGGTCGCTGACGCTCCCGGCTCGCCACGATCACGCCCTACTTCCCCGCGACCGGCACGATCTCGAAGTGGATGGTCTGCGGCTTCGCGGCGTCGCGGATCTTCGCGTCGGCGTCCTCGATCCGCGCCCCGAGGGTGACGAGCGCCTCGCGGGCCTTCTTGTCGTTCTTGTTGTTGTGGGCCTTCTGCGAGTTCATCCGCCACTGGCTCACGAGCTTCTCCTTGTCGTCAACCGCGTCGAGGACCGCTCGCATCTGGGCCGTGATCGGGTTGGCCTTCTTCCCCTCGCCCGTGACGGTCGTGAGGTTCAGCCCCTCGGCGAGTTGCTTCGCGGTGAACCGGCCCGACGGGACGCCGCCGACCTTCAGCGCGTAGTCCCCGTCCTTCAGCCCGGTCACCTTCAGCGTGTACTGGCTGAGCGCGAGCACGTCTTGGGCGATCGCGATTGCAGGCCGAGCGTCGTCGGCGATCGGGAACGGGAGGCACTCGTCGAGGCGGTCGAACGACACGCCCCCGTCGGCGGCCTTGAGGCTGGAGATCAGGCACCCCTTCGCCTCGACCCGGTCGGCCCCGGCGTCGATCGCCGCGCTGCTCACGAACCCGTCGGCCCCGAGCTGCTTGAGGAGCGCCGCGGCCATCATGAGCTGGCCCGGCGCACCGGGGTGGACCGGGTCGCCCAGGAGGTTCGCGCCCGCGGCCGGGTCCTTCTCCTGCGCCGCGAGGAACGCCCGCAGGTGCTCGACGCCGGCGACGGAGTCGTCGGCCGCGGCCGGCTTCAGGTCGGCGACGGCCGTCAGGAGCTTCTCCCGCGGCTTGTTCCTGGCCCAGACATCCACGAGGGCGTGGAACTGGTCGGCATACGGCACCCGCTCCTTCTCGCAGAACTCCTTGAGCCCGTCGGCGTACTCGGCGAGCCGCTGGTTCCGGGTGCCGGCCCTGGCGAGCGGCAAGCCGTCGTTCACCGGGCTGGCGGAGAGCACCACGGGGCGGGCCTCGGCCTTGCGGATCCGCTCGACCATGGCCCCCATGCTCTTGATGAAGGCATCGGGTGCCGTGTTGCCGGCATCGTTCATCCCGAGCTCGACCGAGACGATGGTGGGCTTCCACGCGGCGACGTCGTACTCGAACCGCGCGAGCGTGGACGGGACCGTGTGCCCGCCGACGCCCGAGTTGCGGAACGCGAACTTCGCCTTGGGGTACCGGGCGAAGCAGAACGCCTCGAAGTAGTTCGAGTGCAGGTGCTGGGCGGTGATGCTGTCGCCCGCCATGACCCAGAGGTCCCCGTCGCGGAGCGGGAACACGGGCTCGGCCGCGGTTCCCGCGGCGGCGAGCCCCAACAGCAGGGCCATCGAACACAGGCATCGCATGGGCGGACTCGGCGGTGGTTGGAGGGCGACGACCGGGCAGCACCTGTGATGGTAGGCGGGCGGGACCCGTTCCGCAACGCGCCGGCAACGCAACGGCCCACCCGGTGGAGCGGGTGGGCCGTTGGGGTCCGACGTGCGAGCCGGGGTCACGGCCCGATGGCGTTGCCGCCGCGCTCGCCGGTCCGGATGCGGACCGCGTCTTCGAGCGGCAGGACGAAGATCTTGCCGTCGCCGATGGTGCCGGTCTCGCCGGTGCGGGCCGAGTGCACGATGGCCTCGATGGCCGCCTCGACGAACGGCTCGTTGACGGCGATTTCGAGCTTCAACTTGGGCACGAGGCGGATCTGGACCTCGGTGCCGCGGTACACCTCGGTGTACCCCCGCTGGCGGCCGCACCCGCGGACGTCGCTGACGGTCATGAGGTAGACGTCGCGCTCGGCCAGCGCCTTCTGAACGTCCTCCAGTTTCTCCGGGCGGATGATCGCAACAACAAGTTTCATGGAATCAGGAGTGTGGGTTGTGGGGTGGTTGTGGGTTTAAGGTGCGCCCGCTCCCGCGGGGGCGGGCACGGGGAGGGGCCGCCCCCGCGTCGGGTGACGCGGGCGGCGACCCACGGGCTAGCGGCTCACACCTTCACCGCCTTCACGGGCTTGCCGAGGTGCTTCGTCAGCAGGGCCGACATCCGCTTGGCGACCTCCGCCTGGTCGCCGCCGCGGCACCGAAACGTGGTCCCGCGGACCGTGGTGACGTACGGGTACACGGCCAGGAAGTTCGGGTCGATCGGGCCGTCGGTCGGCTGGCACAGGTCGGTCCACACCTTCATCAGCTCGGACGGCTCGGTGCCGTCCACCTGCAGGTCGAACCGGCCGTTCCCCTTGGGCACGCTCGCGGCCCGCGGCTCGGCCGAGACGACCGCCACCGACTCGGTCGCCCCGCTGAAGTCGAACCCGACCTCGCCGTGCTCGGTCCGGTCCAGGCCGTCCGACTCGCCCTTGTCGCTGGCCTTGAAGTTCCCCAGCGTGATCGCCTGCGTCAGGACGCACAGGCCGAGGCTCAGCACGAAGGCGTAGACCACCGAGAACACCGACGCCTTGATCTGGATCATGAGCTGGGTCATGGACCCGGACTGGGCCGCGTCCTGCTTGTCGACGAGCGCCACCAGGGCCGCGAGCTCGGCGTTGAGCTTGTCCACGGTGCCCGTGGCGACGCCCGCCTCGTCCTGGGCCGCGACGAGTTCGGACTCGACCTTCTTGAGCGCGTCCTTGGCGTCCGCGAGCGCCTTGGCCTCGGCCTCGCGCTTGCCGGGGGTGCCGTCGGCGAACTTCTTCTCCGCCTCGTCCTTCGCCTTGGTCAGCTCCTCGATCTTCGGGGACAGTTCCTTCTCTTTGGCCTTGGCCTTCTCGTCCGCGGCGGCCGCCTTGTCCATCGCCTCCTTGACGACCTTGCTGGGGATGTCCTTCCCGTCCGCGTCCTTCCCGGTCGGCTTGAGCGTCTCGAACTTCGCGCGGTGGTCGCCGTAGGCCAGGAGGCCGTCGGTGCTGGCCGACTGGACGAGGGCCGAGCAGAACACGCCGGTGAGGATCGCACCCACGAACCCGCCGACCCCGTGGACGCCGAAGGCGTCGAGCGAGTCGTCGTAGCCCAGCACGTTCTTGAGGGCCACCGCGAGGTAGCACACCACGGACGCGGCGATGCCGATGCACACGGCCCCGCCGATGTACACGAACCCGCTGGCCGGGGTGACCGCGACGAGCCCCGCCACGATCCCCGACGCCAGGCCGAGGCCGGTCGGCTTGCCCTTGTGGACCCACTCGATCAGCATCCACGCGAGGCCCGCGGCCGCCGCGGCGGCCTGGGTCGCGGCGAACGCCGACCCGGCCAGGGCGCTACCGTTGAGGGAGCTCCCGCCGTTGAACCCGAACCAGCCGAACCACAGGAGCCCGGCCCCGAGGACCGTGAGCACCATGCTGTTCGGGTGGGCGATCATCTTCGGGTACCCGTGCCGCTTGCCCAGCACGAGGCAGCACGCCAGGCCCGCCATGCCCGCGGCGATGTGAACCACCGTGCCGCCGGCGAAGTCGAGGGCGCCCAGCTTCCCGAAGAACCCGATCGCCGCCCCGCCCCGCTTACCGGGCGGCACGCTCGGGTCGAACCAGTCCCACGCCCACACCATGTGCGCGAGCGGGCAGTACACGAACGTGACCCACAGGAGCATGAAGATGCAGAACGGCCAGAACCGGATCCGCTCGGCGATCGCACCCGAGATCAGGGCCGGGGTGATGATCGCGAACATCCCCTGGAAGATGACGTGGACGTAGACCGGGATGTCGTACGCCGGCAGCTTGTCGGTCGCCTCGACCCCCTTCAGGAACACGAGGTCCCAACTGAACCCGACGAACCCGCCGCCCTCGACCCCCATCATGTCCGGCAGCTTGATCACGCTCGGCCCGAACGCGAGCGCGTACCCGACGGCCAGCCAGTACACGCCGACGACCGCGAGGGCCGCCATGCTCTGCATCATCGTGGCCAGGACGTTCTTCCGGCGCACCATGCCGCCGTAGAAGAGTGCCAGGCCCGGGACCATGAGCAGGACGAACGCGCTGGAGGTCAGCATCCAGGCGCTGTCGCCGCGCTCCTTCCCGGTGACGAGGGCGGTGCCCGCGTCGGCGGCGGCCTTCTCGATGGCCTTCTTCCCCTCCTCCGAGCCCTTCTCGAGGGCGGTCATCTTGTCGCCGCCCCCGGCCTTGGCCTCGGTCGCGGCCTTCTCGGCGGCCTCGGCCTTGGTCAGCGCCTCCTTAACCGACTTCTCCGACGCCGCGAACCCGTCCTTCGCGGCCTTCTCGGCGGCCTCGGCCTTGGTCAGTGCCTCCTTGGCCGACTTCTCCGACGCGGCCAGACCGTCCTTCGCTTCCTTCGCGGTCTTCAGCGCCGAATCCACCTTCGTTGCCGCTGCTTTCGCGTCGTCCGCGGCCTTCGTCTTCAGTTCAGCGAGAGCAGTTTTGAGATCCTCAATGTCCTTGGGGTTGACCACAGCTTTCTTCGGCGGGTCGTCCTGCCCAGACTTCGGGCTTTGTGAATGTGCCCGGTTCGTGGGCATTGTCGCGCACACGAGGAAGAGGCTCGCGGCGATCAGCATCCGACGGGAACGCATCAGGTCACCTTTCGGGGGAAGAGTTAGGCGGCAACACCCAGGAAAGCGGCATTCGGTGAATGCTGGGATCTCGTGTTTCGGAACTTGCCGCGCAATGCATGGGCAGTGCCGATCTTGAGCAATATGCGAAGAAACGCATATCCCTTTACCTTGAAGCGAGATGCGACAACTCAGCGATCTGCAAAAACGTGAGGTGAAATGGGTAATGCCTAATTGTGCGGCTTAGCAGTGCAACGATTCGAGGCAGTCCTGCACTGTTTCGTATCGCATCGAAAGTGCGCGCTCGTCGGGCACCTGTTACAACCCCTACCGTCAACCGCCCAAATTCCGCGGAATACCCCGACGGGTCCGATTGTCGTGGTGAGGGACATCCGATGGAAGGTGTGCGGGGCAACGACTGCCCCGAGCGGCCGGCGGGTGCCTCCCCCGGTCGCGATCACCGTCCCGCCG